>JBIOJD010000501.1:0-2936 GCA_044450485.1 Polyangiales bacterium
CCGGTCGCCGGGTCGGCGATGTCGAAGCGATCGACAGCCACGTGGCCCGAAGAGCTGGTCGACTTCGACGCGCGCTGGCGCAGCAGGTTGCGCAAGCGGTGCTGGATCTCGAAGCTGCGGTAGGGCTTGACGACATAGTCCTCGGCGCCCATCTCGAAGCCGCGTTTGCGGCTCTCGTCATCACCGTCGGTGGTCACGAGCACGACCGGGAGCTGCTGCAGATCGCCGTCGGCTTTCAAGATGCGCAGCACCTGGAAACCGTCCATCACCGGCAGCGCGACGTCCATCAACACGAGATCCGGTCGCTCGCGCGCCACGGCGTCGAGCACGGCGCCTCCGTCGGCTGCGGTCACCACGTCGTAGCCGAGCGTGCTGCACAGCTCGGAGAGCAGGCGCAGGTTGAAGGGATCGGCGTCAGCGACCAGAATCAGCGCGCTCATGGCAGGGATCTTCCGCGATTGCTAGCGAAGTCGAGCCGCGCGACGTCAGGCCCGCAGGATCACGATCAACCGTGCGACCCAGGCGAGCAGCGCCGCGACCGAGATGATCACCGCGACGCTGCCCACGCGCAACCGTCGCAATGCATGATTGATCGGCCAAGCTCGCGCGAATCCGAGCAGCGAAAGCGGCACCGCCGTGACGTCGAGGGCGAACAGCGGCAAACCGAGCGGGTGCGAGCGGACAGCGGAAGTGATCTGCAATCGCGCCATGTACGCGAACGCTGTGGTGAGCCCACAAGTCGGGCACGGCAGCGAGGTGATCGCGCGGAAGGCGCAGGGCGGCAGCCCGAGCTGGGTGTGCGTGCCGAAGCCGGACGGATCGGGCTGCAGAAACCGCGAAAGCGCGAGCACCGCGAGCGCTGCGGCTAGGACGGTCGCCCAGAACGCGCGGGCCGAGCCAGACGCATCAGGCCGCAGCGCGGCCGTCACCGGCGCCCCGATTCGGCGGCAGGTGAGCAGTTGCCGCAATTCTGGTACAAGCTTTGAGCAGTCTCGTCCTTCGCATCACCATGTCCAAAGGCCCTTCGCCGCTGCTCGGCTACAACACGAACGTGCGCCACAAGGGCAAGCTCTACCACATCCAGACCGAGGACTCCGGCGTCAACCACCCGCACATCATCACCCATCTGTTCGCGGACGGCGGCCGGATCGTCTCATCCAAGCGTACGGACTACGCACAGTACCTCGGCTCGGAAACGCTCAAGGACATCGTCAAGAAGCTGATGCAGGAGCAGCACAAGGCGATGTTCATCGCCCTGCGCGACTGCGTGTACGACGAGGACGAGGACGCGGCGGCGCCGGCTCGCGACAAGAAGCCCTCCGAGGAGCTGAAGCTCCCCGAGCTCGACCTCGACGCCCTCGAGCGCGCGGCCGAGGCCAAGCTGGCGGAGTCGGCCGCGGCCAAGGCCAAGACCGATCCGCGCAAGCGCGGGGCCGGGCGCTACAAGCAGACAGTGCCTGCAACGTCCACCAAGGCGCGGCGTAGCAAGCGACCTCCCCCTCCGGACGGCAGCGCCGGGGCGTTCGGCGGCCGAGTCCCGCGCGGCAAGTCGCTCGACGAGGTGATTTTGTCGTATCTCGCGGACGACGGCAGCGACGAGAAGTAGCTTTGACAGCCACGCGGGCAGCCGCTAGCGTGCGCGAGGCCATGAGAGCCGTGCAGCCGCGGTCTGCGGGCGCTGCTTCAACCCAACCCGTCGATGGACCTCAAGGAACAGTTGAAAGACCAAGCGCTGCGGTTGATGCAGGACCCGCGGGTGATGAAGGCGCTCCAGAACCCCAAGCTGATGCAGGGGGTGATGGGCGCGCTGCAGCTCCGGGCCAAGGTGCAGCAGCAAGTCCAGAACCGCATGCAGCGAGTGGCCAAGAGCTTGAGCTTGGCGACCGAAGCCGAGGTGCGCGAGCTGCGGCGCACCGTGCGCAAGCTGGAGCGCGAGCTCGAGGCCCGGCACAAGTCGCGCTGACGAAGGTGCTCGCAGCGGCGTTGGTGCTGGTGGCCACGAGAGCCAGCGCCCAGACGGAGCAGCGGGCCGAGCAGGCCGCCGTCGAGCCCGAAGCCTTGAAACGAGCGGCCGCGCTCTTCGCCGAGGGCCAAGCCGCGTATCGCCAGGGCCGGCTCAAGCTCGCGCTCGACAAGCTCGAACGCGCGCATGCGCTCGCGCCCACACCGGAGATCGAGTTCGACCTCGGTCGCGTGTACGAGCGCGTGGGAGAGCCGGTCGCAGCGATTCGCCACTTTCGGGCGTACGCGAGCGCGGCGGCGCTGCCGGAGGCCGAGCGCAAAGAGCTCGAAGCGCGGATCGACAAACTGGTAAAGTTGCAGACGCGGCAGCGCGGACAGCTGCGCGAAGCGCCTCCTTCGACCGCCGCGCTGACCGCCGAAGCGCGCACCTTCTTCGAGCGCGGCAAGAAGTTGTTTCGCAAGGGCAGCTACGAGGCGGCGCTCGCGGCGTTCTCGGCGGCGCGGCGCTTCGCGGCCTTGCCGGAGCTCGCGTACAACTTGGCGCTCACCTCGGAGCGGCTCTCGCGCACCGACGACGCGGTGGACTACTACCGCACCTACTTGCGCGAGCAGGCAGACGCGCCCGACGCGGATGCGGTGCAGGCGCGCATCGAAGAGCTGCTCACAGATCGATCGCCTCGACCAGCAAGCCCTCGAGCGAACGGCCGAGAAATCGACCCGCCACCTCGCTGAAGCGCTTGGGCGTGTCCGTCACGAGCAGGCGAAGCGTGCCGCCCTCGGGCCGCTGCGCGCGCAAGCCGCGGCTGTCGAGCAGCGCAGCGAGCTCCTCGGCGGTCGCCTCCGCGCTGTCGACGACGGGTATCGGCGTGCCGCTGAGCGCCTCGAGCTGGCGCGCGATCTCCGCGCGCAGCAGCGGATAGTGCGTGCAGCCGAGCACGAGCGTGTCGATGCCTGCACGCAACAAGGGCTCGAGG
>JBIOJD010000502.1:0-2915 GCA_044450485.1 Polyangiales bacterium
GCGCGGTGTTGCCGGATGGTCGGAGCTTCGGCGTGGTCGAGCGCGCGATCGAGTACCCGGCCGCGCAGGTGCTCAGCGTCCGAGTGCAGGGCGGCGCGCTCGTCGAGGTGCCACTGCGTGAGCCGTACGTGCGAGAGCTCGACGTCGAGGCGGGCAGCGTGGTCGTGGATCACGTCGAGGACCTCGAGCCGATCGCCGAGCGGAAGCCGCAACGGAGCTGAGCCGCGTATGCGCTTCCAGGTGATCACGATCTTTCCGGAGCTGATCGAGGCGTTCGCCAAGTTCGGGCTGATCGCGCGCGCGGTCGAGCACGGCAGCGTGCGCATCGACGCGCTCTCGCCGCGGCGCTTCTCCTCGGACAAGCACCTGACTGTCGACGACGCGCCCTTCGGTGGCGGCAGCGGGATGGTGATGCTGCCCGAACCGCTGGCGCAGGCGATGCAGGCGTTCGACGAAGCCTCCGCCGAGGCCCGAGCAACGCCATGCCATCGCGTGCTGCTCACGCCGCTCGGCAAGCCGTTCGAGCAGGCGGACGCCCGGCGCTTGTCTGCGTTGCCCGGGCTGATGCTCGTATGCGGGCGCTACGAAGGCGTGGACGAGCGCGTCGAGAGCCTGGTCCACGAGACGATCTCGCTGGGCGACTTCGTGCTCAACGGGGGCGAGGTCGCGGCCATGGCGGTGATCGAGTCGGTTGCGCGCTTGCTGCCGGGCGTGCTCGGCAACGCCGAATCGCTCGCGGAAGAGTCGCACGCTGCGGGGCTGCTCGAGTACCCGCAGTACACCAGGCCGCGCACCTTCCGCGGCCAGGACGTGCCGGCCGTGCTGCTCTCGGGGAATCACGCGGCGATCGCGCGCTGGCGCCGCAAGCAGGCGTTGCTGCGCACCCGCGCCTTGCGCCCCGACCTGTTCAGCCGACTCACGCTCAGCGACGAGGACCGCGCGCTGTTGGCGGAGCCGGAATGAGCCGCGTGTACTGCGCGCTCGTGCACTACCCGGTCCGGGATCGCGCCGGGCAGACGGTAACCACGGCTGTGACCAACCTGGACGTCCACGACATCGCACGCTCGGCCCGTACGTTTGGCCTGCAGCGCTACTACATCGTGACGCCGATCGAGGCCCAGCACGCGCTGGTAGAGCGCATCATCGAGCACTGGACCACCGGCGCGGGCCGGCGCCGGATCCCGGAGCGCCACGAAGCGCTCGCGCTCTGCGCTGCGGTCGCGAGCCTGGCGGACGTGCTCGGCGACATCGAGGCTCGGGAGGGCGCTCGACCACGCGTCTGGGCGACCGCAGCCCGGCCGCTCCCTGGGAAACCGCTCACGAGCTTCACTGCGGGTCGAGAAGCGATTCCCCAGAGCCATGAACCTAATTTGATACTGTTCGGGACCGGCTACGGTCTCTCGGACTCGGTGCTGACCGAAGCCGACTTCCTGCTCCAGCCGATCCACGGCGCAGGCGACTACAATCATCTCTCGGTCCGCGCCGCCGCCGCCATCGTCCTCGACCGGCTCTTCGGTGCCAGCGAACGACATTGACGGGGTTTCGGGCGCATGGCAGTTTACGCAGCCCTGAAAACGGCAGGGAGCACGGGCCGTTCGGAGAGCTTCCCATGGGTCAATTCGTTCCGCTCATCGATGCCATCGCCAAGTCGCACATGCGCGAGCTGCCTCCGTTCCGGGTCGGGGACACCGTCCGGGTGCACTACCGAATCACCGAAGGCGACAAGGACCGCGTGCAGGTCTTCCAGGGCACCGTGATTCGGCGCTCGGGCGGCGGAGTCGGCCGCACCTTCTGCGTGCGCAAGCGCTCGGGTGGCGTCGGAGTCGAGCGCCTCTTCCCGTATCACTCGCCCCGAATCGAGAAGCTCGAGGTCGTGAGCCACGGCAGAGTGCGCCGAGCGCGCCTCTTCTACCTGCGCGACCTGCAAGGCAAGGCCGCCCGTCTCCGCGGTCTACGCGAAGGCGAGGTCGGGGCGGAAGCTACCGAGACCGCCGAAGCCGAGTCCCCGACGCCCGCTCCCGAGGGGTGAATCTCAGCTTCGCTGAGAGAGGGGAGCGCAGCTCCCGCTCCGCGTGGGGTGGGGCCCCGACGAATTCACTTCGTCGGGGCGAGGAGTCGCGTGACTCCCCGCATTACGACACGACCCGCAGCAGTTGATTGAGCGATCCCGTCCTGTAGCCCGCGAGGTCGAGCGTCACGTACGTGAAGCCGGCGAGCTTGCCCGCCTTGGTGATCGCGTCGCGCTGCCCGAATGCTCGCTCGAGCTCGTCCGAGCCGACTTCGATACGCGCGAGCTCGTGGTGATAGCGCACGCGCACCTGCCGCAGCCCGAGCCCGTGCAACGCGTCTTCCAGGCGTTCGATCTGCGAGAGCCTCTCGGGCGTCACCTCCGTGCCGTACGGGATGCGCGAGCTCAAGCACGCGGCCGCAGGCTTGTCCCAGAACGGCAGCCCTAGATCGCGCGCCAGCTCTCGAACCTCGTCCTTGCGCAGGCCGACGTCGACCAGTGGGCTGCGCACGCCCGCGCGTTGCGCGGCCTCGAGCCCGGGTCGGTAGTCGCCGAGGTCGTCGAGGTTCGTGCCGTTGACCACGTGCCCGAACCCGAGCTCGACGCGGCGCCGCTCGGTGATCGTGTACAGCTCGGTCTTGCAATGAAAGCAGCGGTCCGCCGGGTTGCTCGCGTAGCGCGGGTCATGGATCTCGTTCGAGTCCACGAGCTCGTGCCGTGCACCGATCAGCCTGGCGATGCGAAGCGCGTCCTCGCGCTCGCGTGCAGGAAGAGAGGGGCTTACCGCCGTGAGCCCGAGCGCGCGGTCGACCAGGACCTCGCATGCCACGCTGAGCACGAACGCGCTGTCGAGCCCGCCGCTGTACGCGACGATCACGGAGCCCATCTCGCGCAACCCAGTACGCAA
>JBIOJD010000503.1:0-2887 GCA_044450485.1 Polyangiales bacterium
ATGGCGGACGAGCTGACCCATCTCGACGAGCACGGTCGCGCACGCATGGTGGACGTGTCCGGCAAGGCCATCACGCAGAGGCTCGCGGTCGCGCGTGGCCGGGTCGTGATGCAGCCGAGCACGCTCGCGCTCGTGCTGAGCGGTCAGGCGCCCAAGGGCGACGTGTTGGCGGTGGCGCGGGTCGCCGGGATTCAGGCTGCGAAGAAGACCCCGGAGCTGATCCCGCTGTGCCACACCATCACGCTGACGGGCGTCGAGGTCGACTTCACGCCGAACGCGGCTGCAGGCGAGCTCGACATCGAAGCGCGCGTGCAGGCGCTCGACCGCACCGGCGCCGAGATGGAGGCGCTCACCGCGGTGTCGGTCGCGGCGCTCACGATCTACGACATGCTCAAGGCCGTCGACCGCGCGATCCGGATCGAGCGCATCGCGCTCCACGAAAAGCTAGGTGGCAAGAGCGGGCATTTCTTGGGGCAGCCTTAGCGCGCGTCGAGCTCGAGGCCGCGATAGCCTTGCACGAACGCGGACGCGAGCAGGTGAGGCGTGAGCGCAGAGGCCCGCGGTTGCGCTCCGTCGATCTGCTCGATGCGGAGGCGCTTGGCTCGGTTGCGGCGCGCCAGCTCGCGCAGCTTGGGGATGGCGGCTTCGAGCTTGTGCGAGTCGCTTGCGGCAGGGAAGGTCGTGAGGTGCTTGCCGCCTGCGCCGAGGTAGAGCACGGGCTCGCGATCCACGATCACGACGCTTGCGCCGGCCACACGCCGCGCGCGCTGCCCCCGGTTTGCATCGTCGGCGCCGCCGTCGCCCGGCTCGGGCGCGTCGGGCCAGGGCAGGAGCCAGCCGAACGGGTTTGCTGGGTCGACCGCGGAGAGCAACAAGGCGTCGCGCTCGCTGCCAGCAGCCACGCTGCGCAGGCGTTCGACTGCGCCCGCGTACGCGAACTGCGCGCCACCGAGGCCCTCGACGAAGTAGCCGCGCCGAATCTTGCCGGCCTCTTCCATCGCCTTGAGCACCGGATAGAGCGCGGCGAACCCACCGGGTAGGTCTTCGAGCGTCGCGGCCTCGGGTGTCAGCAGCCCGTGTCGTTCGAGCAAGCTCACGCAGCGCGCGTGCGCACGCACGGTCGGCGCTGGCGGCTCGCGCACCAGATCCGCGCACGTCGACCAGCGGCCCGCGGCGGCGCGTGCCACGGCCCGTGCGTGGACCCGCGCGCTCTTGGTGCGCGGCCGTGCCAGCGAGCGCAACGGCGCGAAGGTGTCGTTGGTCACGAGGCCGGCCCACAGGAGCCCGTGGAGGCCGTCGAGCACTTGCTCCATGGTCGCGGGCGCGCATGCGGCTGCGAGCTCGGCAAAGAAGCGAGCGCCGCGGCGTTCGAGCTCCGAGAGCAACGCGGCCGCGACTGGACCGAGCTGGTCGGGCGTCTTCGCGGGCTCGAGCAGCGCCGCCACATGCGAGCGGCGGTACAACGCCACTTTGCCATCGTGGCTGCCGAGCGCGCCGCGACCCACGAAGCACAAGAAACCCGTCGCGCCCAGCTCGTCGAGCATCGCGGGACTGAAATCGCGCACACGTGCAGGGAGGATCGCGCTTTCGAGCTCGCTCACGGGCAGCGCGAGGCCTTCGAGCTGGACGATCGCTTGGCGCAGGCGTGCAAGGCCCTGGCCTCCAGTATCGATTGCGTGCCAGGCGGGAAGAAAGCGCGCGAGCGTCGCGGCGGGCAGCGCCTGGGCATCCGCGCGCAGGCGTGCGAGCGTGCGGCGCTTGATCCGGCGCAGCACCTCGGCGTCGCAATACTCTTCGCTGGTGCCCCCCGGGCGCAGCGCCCCGCGCACGAGCACGCTGCGGTTTGCGAGTGGCTGTAGCGCTTGCTCGACCTCCGTGTCGGTGAGCCCGTAGCGCTGTGCCAGCTCGTCGGCTCGAAAGGGGCCGTGGGTCCGCGCGTAGCGCTCGCACAGGATCGCGATGCCGGAGGTCACCGATTCGAGCAAGGCTGCAGGCAAGCCCGGCGGCGGCGCCACGCCGAGCGCATCCCGGTAGAGCGCGACATCCTCGACCGCGACCACGCGTGCCTCGCCCGCGAGCGTTAGACGCGTGGCGCGTTTGGCTTGCTCGAGCTCGGCGAGCCACGGCTGGTGGTCACCCTCGCAGCGCGCGGCCAGCCCGCTCGGGCTGAGGTCTCCGACGCGTCGCAGCAGATCGTGAACGCCGTCCACGTCGCGGCAACGCCTAGAAGGGTGGAGGCCCTGCAGCTCCGCTTCGACCTCCGCGATCAGCTCTGGGTCGAGCAAATCGCGCAGCGCAGCTTCGCCGAGCAGCTCGCGCAACAGCTCGCGGTCGAGTGTGAGGGCTTGCGCACGTCGTTCGGCCAGCGGCGCATCGCCCTGATAGAGGTTGCTCGCGACGTACGCGAAGACCAGGCCACGCGCGAAGGGTGATGCCGCCGGCGTGTCCACCGCGTGCACCACGACCTCGCGCCGTGCCACCGCCCCGAGCAGCTCGCGCAGCGCACCCAAGTCGAACACGTCTCGCAAGCAGCTCCGGTACGTCTCGAGCACAATCGGAAAGCTCGGGTGCTCGCGCGCGACGGCGAGCAGCTCGGCCGCGCGCCTGCGCTGCAGCCACAACGGTGTTCGGTTGCCGGGCCGTCGCCGCGGCAAGAGCAGAGCGCGCGCGGCGTTCTCGCGAAACAGGCCCGCAAAGAGAGGCGTGCTCGCGAGCTGCGCGACGATCAGATCCTCGACTTCGTCCGCGTCGGGCACCAGGCGATGAAGCGGGAGCTCCAGCTCTTGCGCTTCCGGCAAGCGCAGCACGATGCCGTCGTCGCCGTACACGACCTGGGGCTCGACGCCGTGCTCGGCCGCGAGCGCAGCTTGGATCGCGAGCGCCCAGG
>JBIOJD010000504.1:0-2874 GCA_044450485.1 Polyangiales bacterium
TGATCATCAGGAGGTTGTTGAAGTCGTGCGCCACGCCTCCGGTGAGGTGACCGATCGTCTCCATGCGCTGCGCCGACCACAGCTCTTGCTCCAGCCGCTTGCGTTCGGTGATGTCGAACAAGCTCACGACCACGTTGGCGAGATCGGCGCGTTCCCGCGGAATTGCCAGACCGAGCAGCACGGTCTTGTCTCCCTCGAACGTCTCGAGCGTCAGCTCCGTCTCGAAGCGCGGTGCGCCCTCGGCCAGGGCGATCAGCAGCCCGAGCCACGCGGTCTCGGATGACTCGCGCACGAGCTCGCCGAGCGAAGGCAGCTCCTGTGCGTCGCGCACGCCGAAGAGGCGGGCGGCGCCGTCGTTGACCTCGAGCACCGGCCAGAACGCCGCGGCCAAGGCGACGAGTTCGGGCTCTTGGCGGAGGTGTGCCACCAGGTCCTTTGTGCGTTCCCGCCGGTCGTCCAGCCAGGCCTGGAGCTGTGTCATGTCGGTTTCGCACAGTCCCAACGGTGCGGCATTGAAGATGTTGCGATAGCGCCGCTGGCGCGTGTCGAGCGAGCGCTCGAGGGCACGGTTCAGCGTTCGGATCTCGTGATCGGCCCGCATGCGCTCGGTGATGTCTTCGTAAACGGACGCGACCCTGTGATCGCCGAGCGGCACTGCATGGGCGTTGAACCAGCGCGGCTCGGCGCCCGCGAGCGCCAGGCGCATGGCAGGCATGACCTCACTCTCTTGTCGCTCCGCCACCCGGTGCCACATGCGCGCCACGTTGTAGGTGTCGGGCGCGGCGACCAGGTCTGGAAAGATCTCGGCGGCCGTCCTGTCGAGCTTGCCGTCGAGCGCGATCCCGGCCTGCTTCGAGGCCTCGGCGTTCGCGTACAGCAGGCGCAGGCTGCCGGCATCCGGCCCGTCCGCGCCCCAGATCATCACCCCGAAGGGCAGGGAAGCCGCGAGCTGTTGCAGGTCGTCCACCGCCCAATCGAGCGTATCCCGGGACGGCCGAGCCGGTCAACGCGCGAGCGCAGCCTGAGGACGGGCCCTCGGGTTTGTGGCGCCGCGCAGACGACGACGCTTGAGTCGCAGGCGCCTGCGATCCACGCTGCCGCTGTGCGGTGCGACGGGCGCTGCACGAGGCTCGATGCTCTACCTCGAAGGTCTTCCGGCTCTGAGCGACGGCGCGCTGGCTCGCAAGCTCGTCCGAATCAAGCGTGCCAACCCGCACGTGGTCGCGGTCGCGGCCGAGCACGCGTACTTCGTCGACCTCGAGCGCGAGCTGTCGGGGGAGCGGCGCGCCCTGCTCGAAGCCTTGCTGCGGTACGGGCCGGCTCGAGCGTCTCTGCGGATCGAGGGCCGGCGCGTGCTGATCGTGCCGCGGCTCGGCACCATCTCGCCTTGGTCCTCCAAGGCCACCGACATCGCCAAGAGCTGCGGCCTCTCCGAGCTGCGAAGGATCGAGCGCGGAGTGCAGTACACCGTGGCGGGCCCGATCGACGACCCGAAGGCGCTCGCCGCGTGCCTGCACGATCGGATGACCGAGTCCGTGCTTGGCAGCGTCGCAGAGGCCGATGCGCTCTTCGAGCGCGCGCAACCCGCGCCACTCGGGAGCGTCGACTTGCTCGGCGCGGGCCGTGGCGCGCTCGCTGCCGCGAACCGGGACCTCGGCCTTGCGCTCTCCGAAGAGGAAGTCGACTACCTCGAGCGCAGCTTCCGGGCCCTCGGCCGCAATCCGACCGACGCCGAGCTGATGATGTTCGCACAGGCCAACTCCGAGCACTGCCGCCACAAGATCTTCAACGCAGACTTCGTGGTCGACGGGGAGCGCAAACCGCAGTCGCTGTTCCAGATGATCAAGAACACGGCCACGCGCAGTCCGGAAGGCGTGCTCAGCGCGTACCGCGACAACGCCGCGGTCATCGAAGGTTCGGTCGCGGAGCGTTTCTTTCCCGATCCTGCGAGCTCGGTTTACGGGGCGCACCGGGAGCCGGTTCACATCCTGATCAAGGTCGAGACCCACAACCATCCGACCGCGATCTCGCCTTTCCCCGGAGCCTCGACCGGCTCGGGCGGCGAGATTCGCGACGAAGGCGCGACCGGGCGCGGCGGCAAGCCCAAGGCGGGGCTCTGCGGGTTCAGCGTCAGTAACCTTCACCTGCCAGGGATGTCGCGGCCTTGGGAGACGCCCGCCGACAAGCCTGATCGGATGGCGAGCGCGCTCGAGATCATGCTCGACGGGCCGCTCGGCTGCGCGGCCTTCAACAACGAGTTCGGCCGACCGAACGTGCTCGGCTACTTCCGCAGCTTCGAGCTTTTCGCTGCAGGTCCGGCCGGGCGCGAGCTGCGCGGCTACCACAAGCCGATCATGATCGCAGGCGGGCTCGGCAACATTCGCAGCGAGCAGGTGCACAAGGGCCGGCTGCCCGAGGGCGCGCCGCTAATCGTGCTCGGCGGGCCCGCGATGCGCATCGGGCTCGGGGGCGGCGCGGCGTCGTCGATGGCCTCGGGTGCGTCGCACGAGGACCTCGATTTCGCGTCCGTGCAGCGCGACAACGCCGAGATGCAGCGCCGTTGTCAGGAAGTGATCGACCGCTGCGTGGCGCTCGGTGAGCACAACCCGATCGCAGCCATTCACGACGTGGGCGCCGGCGGTCTCAGCAACGCGTTTCCGGAGCTGGTCCACGAGAGCGAGCGCGGCGCACGGATCGAGCTGCGCGACGTGCCGAGCGACGAGCCCGGCATGTCACCGCTCGAGATCTGGTGCAACGAAGCCCAAGAGCGCTACGTGCTCGGCGTTCATCCGGAGCGGCTGCAAGCGTTCGCAGCCCTTTGCGTGCGCGAGCGCTGTCCGTTCGCCGTGGTCGGAGCCACCACGAGCGACGGAA
>JBIOJD010000505.1:0-2874 GCA_044450485.1 Polyangiales bacterium
CCGAAGCCGATCGCTGCGAGGAAGATGCCGCGGTAACTTCCCACGGCGAGAATCGCATCGCCGAGCGCCCCGCTCAGCGCCATGGGAGCGAGCCCGGAGGCGCCGAACAGCGCAAGCCCTTCGGTGCGTCGTTGAGCCGGCACGAGATCGGCCGCGAAGGTGAAGAGCGATGCGTAGAGCATGGTCCCGCTCACGCCTTCCAGGAGGCGAACGAAGTACACGAACGGACCGAGCGCGCTGATCGCGAGGTAGAGCGAGGCCGCGAGAACATAGAGCGCGCACCCGGAGAGGATCACGACCCGCCGCCCGCGACGGTCCATCAGACGGCCGACGGCCGGCCCAGCGGCCATGGCGGCCAGCGCTTGCACCGACATGATGCGCCCGATCTCGGCCTCGCCCGCACCGAGCTGTGCGAAAAACCCCGGAAAATGCAGCCCGAACGAGGCCGCCATCCCGAGCCACAAGTTGGCCAGCGCGACGAGCAGGAACGGTCGCGTGAGGAGCGTCGGTCGCGCTGCAGCGTCGGACACGGGCGCAGGGTTACGCGAGCGGGCGACTGCGCGCAACGCGTGAGCGCTACTGACTCAGCGCTGGTGCTTGGCTTTCCAGTCGGCGTAAGGCATGCCGTAGATCAGCTCGCGCGCTTCGGGGTCGCTCAGCGGGAGGCCCTTTTCGAGCGCGGCTTCGCGGTACCACTTCGATAGGCAATTGCGGCAAAAGCCAGCGAGGTTCATCAGGTCCAGGTTCTGCACGTCGCTGCGCTCGCGTAGGTGCGCGACCAGGCGGCGGAAGGCCGCCGCTTCGAGCTCGGTCCGGGTTTGCGCGTCGGTGTTCATGGGCTTGCTTCTAGCGCAGGCTCCGCCCGCTTCAACCTCGGGCTGAACCTGTTATCGTCGCCCCATGGTGCAGGAGGCGCTCAAGCCGCTCGGCGGCCATGCTGTCTTTCTGCTCTTGGTGCAGCTCGCGCTGATCTTGTTTGCGGCGCGCCTGGGCTCCGAGCTCTGCAAGCGGCTCGGGCTGCCCGCTGTGGTCGGTGAGCTCGCGGCCGGGATCGTGCTCGGCCCATCCGTGCTCGGTCACTTCGCGCCGATGGCGTTCGACTGGGTCTTTCCGCACGAGTCGGCGCAGTTCCACCTGCTCGAGGTGGTCGGGAGCCTCGGGATGGTGCTCCTGCTCCTGCTCACCGGGCTCGAGACCGACCTGCGCTTGCTCAAGAATCTCGGCCGCGCGGCGCTGATCGCGTCGGCCATGGGCATGATGATCCCGTTCAGCACTGGCTATTTGCTCGGCTTGTTCATGCCCGACAGCTATCTCGCCCAGCCGGACCATCGCGGGCTGTTCGCGGCGTTCCTGGCCACTGCGATGTCGATCTCGGCCATGCCGGTGATCGCCAAGATCCTGATGGACCTCGATCTCACGCGCCGCAACATGGGCCTCGTGATCCTGTCCGCGGGCGTGGTCGACGACACCGCGGGCTGGCTGATCCTCTCGGTGATCGCCGGTGCGGCCTCACACGGTCAGGTGCGCTTTGGCTTGCTGCTCGCCACGATCGGTTTTGCCGTGATGTTCTTGGTCGTGGTGGCGGTCGTGATCTATCCGCTGTCGCGTGTCGCGATGACGCTCGCGACGCGTCGCTTCAAGACACCCGACGCGGACCTCGTGCTGGTGCTCGGCACGACGTTCTTGTGCGCCGCGGCGACCGAGCACATCGGGATTCACGCGGCGTTCGGTGCGTTCGTGGCCGGAACCATGTTCCGCCAGGTCCCGCAGCTCAGAGGCGAGGTCGTGCACCGCCTCGAGTCGTTCGTGTTTCCGGTGCTCGCCCCGGTGTTCTTCGCCACCGTCGGGCTCAAGGTCGACCTGTGGGCGCTCGGCGGCGGCAAGATGTTCGGAATCGTGCTCGGCGTGGCCTGCTTCGGCAAGCTCTTCGGCTGCACGCTCGGCGGCGTGTGGGGCGGGCTGCGCTTCTGGGAAGCGGTCTCGATCGCGGCGGCGATGAACGCCCGCGGCGCGATGGGGCTCATTGCCGCGACCATCGGACTGTCGCTCGGCATCCTGAATCCGCAGATGTTCTCGATCATCGTGATGGTTGCGATCGTCACTTCGTTCATGGCGCCGATCGCGCTGCGCTTGACCATGAAGAAGGTGCGCATGACCGACGAGGAGGCCCGGCGCATGCTGCTCGAGCAGCTCCGCGGCGTGTTCGACCCGCAGAAGGTGCGGGTGCTGTTTCCGAGCAGCGGCGGGCCCAACAGCCCGGCGGCAGCGCTGTTCGTATCCGGGCTCACCTCGCGCAGCATGAACCCAGTCGAGCTGCTCTCGGTGCAAGCACCTGCACGTTTGGCGGATGCGATCATCGGGCTGTTCCGCCGCAGCCCGGGCAGCCAGGAGCGCGAGGCGCATCTCGCGAGCCTGAGGGAGCTGCTCACCTCTGGGCAGCAGCCGAGCCTGCGCAAGGTCACCCACCGCAGCGCGGCGCAGGCGATTCTCACCCGCGCGCAAGACAGCTTCGACTTGATCGCGCTCGGTGCCTCGCAGCGCGGCCACGTGCTCGGCGGGCCGCTGCTCGAAGACGTGGTCGAGGCCGCACCCTGTCACGTCGTGATCGTCAAGAGTGGCTCGGCGCAGCAAACGGGCGCGCCGTTTCGCCGCCTGCTCGTGCCCTTCGACGGCGGTGTGTTCGCGCGCGTCGCGGTCGAGCTCGCGGTTCGCTACGTCGAGGCGACCTCGGCGGAGATGACGATTGCGGTCTTGGCTGAGCGAGCGACCGAGCGCCCGCCGCCGCCCGACGCGCAAGCCTCCCCTGACGTCGTGGACGCGCTCGCGCCCACCGAGATCAAGCCCGTGGCCGAGGCCGGGCCCATGCCCGCTGCG
>JBIOJD010000506.1:0-2832 GCA_044450485.1 Polyangiales bacterium
GACCTGCACGACGCGACCGGGCAGGCGCTGACGGCGATCCGCCTGAACTTGCAGCTGCTGCAGGCGGCGAGCGGCGATCCGGCCGCCGTGGCCGAGCGGACGCGTTCGACCGTGGCGCTCGTCGACACCGCGATCGACGAAATAAGGCGCGCGGTCAATCGCCTCGGCCCGGCGATCGTGCAAGACGTCGGGCTGTGGACCGCTGTGCAGGCGCACTGCCGCGACGTGGGCGAGCGCAGCAGGCTGGCGATCGAGTGCAGCATCGAGTGCCCGAACGCGCGACCTTCGCCCGCGGTCGAGACCAGTGCGTACCGCATCGTCCAGGAGGCGCTGCACAACGCCGTGCGGCACGCGCGGCCCTCGCAGGTCAGCGTGCGCTTCGCAGCGCAGGGCGATCGCCTGCAGCTCGAGGTCGACAACGACGGGGTTGCTCCAGGCGAGGACGCGACGCAATCGGGCTTCGGCTTGGTCGCGATGCGCGAGCGTGCGGAGGTGCTCGGCGGGAGCTTCGCCGTCGAGCGACCTTCGCCCGATCGCTGTCGCGTCCGCGTCGAGCTGCCGCTGCTCGCTGCGAGCGAAACAGACGCCGGCGCGCGCGCAGCATGGATTCGCGGATGACGCGCTGTGCGCGGGTCGTGGTAGCGTGCAGGTTGGATGACGATGACGCCGCACGTCCGCGTGCTGATCGCCGAGGACCACACCATCGTGCGCCAGGGACTGCGCGCGCTGCTCGGCGCGCACGCGCAGCTCGAGGTGGTGGGTGAGGCCGAGGACGGTCGCGAGGCGGTGCGCTTGGCCGAGGAGCTACGGCCCGACGTGGTGGTGATGGACCTCGGCATGCCCGGGTTGAACGGCGTCGACGCGACGCGCTTCATCATCGATGCCGGGCACGGCGCGCGCGTCATCGTGCTCTCGATGCACGGCGGCGAGGAGTACGCGCGGCCCGCGATTCGCGCCGGCGCGCGCGGTTACTTGGTCAAGGGCTCGGGGCTCGAAGATCTCGTGCGCGCGATCGAAGCGGTGATGCACGGTCAAGCGTTCTTCAGCCCGGAAGTGGCGGCACTGCTCTTGCCTGCGGCCGAGGCGAGCAGTGAAGGTGGCGGCGAGCTCACGGGTCGCGAGCGCGAGGTGCTGCAGCGCGTGGCGGAGGGCAGCTCGTCGGCGGAGATCGCGAGCGCGCTCGGCCTGAGCGTGAAGACGGTCGAGGGCCACCGCGGCAAGCTGATGACGAAGCTCGGCGCGAAGAACGTGGCCGATCTCGTGCGCCACGCGGTGCGCCTCGGGCTGGTCGACGTCCACAGGCGCTAATCCCCGAGCAGGGCCGTGGGGCCCAGGGTTTCCCCGCGGTGTTGCGCGGGGTTTCCCTGGTTTACGCCGCGCCCAGAAGCTGGCAGGGACGTGTGCAAAGCGAGACGCACGCTTGCGCGCAGGCAGGCTGCGAGCACGCGCGCAAAACGAGGGCAGGATGGCGATGCGCAAGACGCTTGTGGTGTTGGTCTGGGTGGCGTGCACGAGCGTGCTCGCGGGACGCGGTCGGGCGCAGGACGTGGTGCTGCAGCCAGCGGAGCAGGCGCGCGAGCGTGCGAGCGAAGCAGCCGCGCCGACACCGGCCGCGCCGACACCGGCCGCGCCGGCACCTGGCGCGCCGGAGGCCGCCGGGCAGAGCGCGACCTCGGTTCCGGCCGCACCGGGCACGGCGAGCAGCGACACGGCTGCAACGGCGCCGCCGACCCAAGCGGCGACGCCATCGCCGAGCGCGCCTGCGCAGCCGGACACCAGTGCAGCGCAGACCTACAGCGCGCGCGCCGTGGTGCCGCCCGAGCCCGGAACGCTGCACGAGGAAGAGCGCATCGGCGACTACGGGCAGCCGCGGTGGAGCGCGATTCGACGCTTTCCCAACACGCGCGTGTACGTGCGACCTGCGGGCTCGTTTGGGCTCGAGTGGTGGGCGCAGACCAAGCAGAGCCTGCACGACGCGCACGAGGTCCGAAACCGGAACGACTACGAGATGGAGGTCGGCCTAGGGCACAGGCTGCAGCTCGACATGTACCTCGAGAGCGAGCAACTCGGGCACTGGAGCTCGCCGATTCAGCTCGCCCGCGAGAAGGTGGAGCTGCGCTATGCGCTGGCGGACTGGGGCGTCATCCCGCTCAACCCGACGCTGTACGCCGAGTTCGTGCGCCAGAATGGCGCGCCGCCCACGGTGGAGTTCAAGGGCCTGTTCGGCGAGCAAATCGCGCCGCGCTGGCACTTCGGCGCCAACATCGTCTTGGAGCACCTGCTCGGGGCGAACCAGCAGAACGAGTGGTCGCTGACCACCGGTCTGTCGTACACGCTCTCCGACTCGAGCTTCTCGCTTGGCGGTGAAATCGTGTTCGAGACCGTCGACGAGAGCGGTCACCGCCTCACCTTCGACAACTGGGAGCTGCTGGCTGGCCCGAGCATCGCGTGGTCGCCGGTGCCGCCGATGCACGTCCTGTTCGTCGGACTGCTGGGCAACGAGACAGAGCTCGACCGCGCCGCCGCCACGACCAAGCACACCCCACTGTTCGAGCCGACGCTGATCGTGGGCTGGGAGCTGTAGACACACTCGGGTCTTCGCGCCGCGCTTGGCCGAGCCAACTCGATTCAGTCGAGGAACAGCGTGGCCATCAGCCGTGCCGTGAACGGGTACGCGGGGGTGAAGTTCACGCCTTCGCAACCGTAGAAGTGGCCTGCGGCGGAGCCTCCGTCGGGTGCGCTCGCCAGGCGGCCGTTCTTGCCGCAGCTGAATCCGGATGGAACCGTGGAGCCGATCGCGGGCTCGCCTTTGAGCCTGCTCACCGTGTCGAA
>JBIOJD010000507.1:0-2822 GCA_044450485.1 Polyangiales bacterium
CGCGCAAAACAGACGCTCGGGGGCTTCGTCGAGGCGCTCCACGGGATCGACCACCCAGTGATTCTGAACGGCCGTGCCGATCTCGATCTTCATCAAGCGCAAAGGCGCAGCCGGCACGATGCGAGCGGCGCCCAGCTCGAGTGCGAGCGGAACCAGCAACGCGACTGGCAGCGCGCGCAACGTGGCGCGCACGCGCGTCGTCTTCGGCGTGCTCGCGGCCGTGGTGAGCGCCACGCCCGCCGCCGCGATCAGCGCCGCGAGGCGCAAGCTGTCGTGGGTCGAGAGCCCGAGACCGGGTAACACCGCATCGAGGGCGACGAAGCTCGAGACCGCGGGCAGCAACGGTGCGAGCAGCGGCCTCGTGAGCAGCCGCGCGGTCCACGGATCCCAGAGCGACGCGCCGCACAGCGCGACGAGCCCGAGCATGAACAGCACGTGGCCCGGCTCGCTCGTCGCGGCATGGGCGTAGAACGGCAGCGCGAAGAACAGCCCGAGCTGCACGGCCGATTGCGTGGCCATCAGCGACAGCCGCCGCACCACGCGCACCGCGCGCCGCCTGCGCGAGCCTTCTGGACCTTCGTCGAGCTGGCCGAGCGCGTGCAGCACGATGAGCGTCAGCCACAGCACGAGCGCAGCCACGGCGACGAGCGCCGCACGTCTCGGGCCGCGGTGCATGGTGAGGGCGCTGACGACGCCGTACGCGAGCGAAAACCAGGGCAGCAGGGCTTGCAGGCGTGCTCGGCGTGGCGCGGCTTGGGGCTCGGCCGGCGGTGAGGGCGGGCTCTGGGGCACGCGGACAGGTACGCAAACCCCGGCCCGGCGTCAAATCCGAGCATGCGGCGCTTGCGAGAATGGGCCGGGTGCGTACGCTGCAGCCATGCTGCGGAGAGCTGGGGTCGCCTACGCGCTGGTCGTGGCACTCGGGGCAGGGGCGTGCGGCTGCGCTTCGGTGCGAGCCCAAAAGAAGGAGGGTGCGGACGTGAAACTGAGCTCATCCGCGTTTTCGAATCTCGGAGAGATTCCCCGCAAGTACACCTGCGAAGGCGATGACCTGGCGCCCCCGCTCGCGTGGAGCCAGGTTCCGCACGAGACCAAGACCCTCGCGCTGATCGTCGACGACCCCGATGCGCCCGATCCCAAGGCGCCGAAGATGACTTGGGTGCACTGGGTCGTCTTCAACATCCCGACGCTCGCATCGGGTTTGCCCGAAGGCGGCCGCCCGCTCCCCAACGGCGCGCGCGAGGGACTCAACGATTGGAAGCGCAGCGGCTACGGTGGGCCCTGCCCACCCATCGGCCGCCACCGGTACTTTCACAAGCTCTACGCGCTCGACACCGAGCTCGAGCTCGACCGCCCCACCAAGGCTGAGCTCGAAGCCGCCATGTCCGGTCACATCCTCGCCCAAACCGAGCTGATCGGAACCTACCAAAAGCAGAAGCACTGAGCGTAGCTGTCTGCCCACTGTCAACGACGCTGGCGCGTGTTAGCATCTCAGCAGTGACTGAGGGGGTCATGCCAGCGGGTCGGCCGCTACCGCCGGGTGCGCGTTGCGCGCTGCACCCCGAGCACGACGCACGGGGCGTGTGTCCTCGCTGCGGCAACTACAGCTGCGAGAGCTGCATCGGGAGCGAGCCTGGCAGCGTCTGCCGGAGCTGCGAGCAGCGCACGGGCGCGGGCGGCTTTCCCTTCGACCGACAGCACTACAGCCTCGATGGGCTGTTCGGTTGGTCCTTCCAGCGCTGGAAGAAGCACTGGTTGCCGCTGGCAGGGGTCTTCGTCGCGTTCTTCGTGGCCGTGTGGAGCGCATCGTTGTTCGGCAGGCTGGTCGGAGTCAAAGCGCAGCGCGGCGCGCCGTTCGCAATGTTCCTCATGCCGGCGTTCTGGTCGCTCCAGGTCGGGCAGATCCTGCTTCAGACCGCGCTCGAGCTACCGTTGCTCCGCCTGCACTTGGACGTGGCACGCGGCAAGCCACCGAGTCTCGCGGTGGCCGTGCGTTGCCTGCGGCGCGTGCCCGCGGCCTTGCTCCAGCTCTTGCTCATCTATTCGCTGATGGCGCTCTACGTCGGGCTGGTGGCGGCGCTCGGCTTCCTCGTGACCGGTCCATTCGCCTTGCAGGGCAAGGGTCTGGCGGCGTTGCTGCATGTAGCCGCGATCGGCACCCTGGTCGGCGTGGGTCCCGCGGTCTATCTCGGCCTGGGCATCCTGTTCGCGAGGATTGCGCTCGTCCACGACGAGACGGCGTCCGGCCTCGAGGCTTTGCGCATCTCGATGCGAGTCGTGGCCGGCCAGCGTTGGCACGTGCTCGGCATCGCGCTCGTCGCTGGCGTCGTGGCGATGGTGGGCTTCTTCGCCTGCGGCGTCGGCGGTCTGGCCAGCCTGCCGCTGGCCACCCTGATCCATTGCTCGCTATTCCTGGCGCTCAGCAACGACCGCGACAGGATTACAACAGCCCGCTGATGTGCGACGTGCGCGGGACGAACTCGAGGTGCAAGCGATCGGTCATGCCCATGGAGTGGACCTCCACACCCGGCCGCGGCGGCTCGACCTTGTCGGTTTTCTTGAGCCCTGAGAGGTCTTTGGGTCGGGCCACCACGACGGGCATGTGGGCGATGCGCATGAGCTCCTCCGCCACCGAGCCGAGCATCAGCTTGTCCATGCCTTTGCGACCGTGCGTGCCGACGACGATCATGTCCGCGTCGACGTCGACCGCGACCTGATGGATCGCCTGCGCGGGGTCGCCCAACCGCACGTGGAACACGGTCTCCTGCGTGAACGGCTCCGCGCCGCGCGGCGGGGCGCAGACGGTGGTCACGTGAGCGCGC
>JBIOJD010000508.1:0-2822 GCA_044450485.1 Polyangiales bacterium
ACGTTGACCTTGTCTTCCGGGATGCCGAGCTCCTTGAGCGACGGCAGCACCTGCGCGGCGAACGCCTCGTTGAACTCGACGCGGTCGATCTTCTCCGACTCGATGCCCGCGTGCTTGAGCGCTTTCTTGGTCGACACCACGGGTCCGAGGCCCATGAGCTGGGGCTTCACGCCGCCGACGCCGAGGCCCACGATGCGCGCGAGCGGCGTGAGGCCGAGCGCCAGCGCCTTCTTCTCGCTCATCAGCAAGCAAGCCGAGACGCCGTCGTTGGTCGGGCACGAGTTGCCAGCCGTCACGCGGATCTCTTTGCCGCCGAAGCTCTGCACGCCCTTGATCGGCGGCAGGGTGGCGAGCTTCTCCACCGTGGTATCCGGCCGCAGCCCCTCGTCGCGATCGAAGGTGATGGTCGCGCCCTTCTCGGCCTCGAGCCAGTTGCCCTCTTTGTCGAAGACCGGGTCTTCGACCTCGAGCGGCACGATCTCGTCCTTGTAGATGCCCTTCTCGTAGGCCTTCGCGGTCTTGCGGTGGCTCTCCATCGCGAACTTGTCCATCGCCTCGCGGCTCAGGTCGTACATCTCGACCACGTTCTGCGCGGTCTGCGTCATGGCCTGCAGCGGCATGGACTTCAGGATGTAGTCGGGAATAGGCGTCGAGAAGTACTCGCCGTGATCGGGCGCCATCTTGAGCTGCGCCTCGTTCATCTCGAACCACTTGCGGTTGAAGCCGGTGATGCGGTTGGGCTTCTCGCCGCCGCCCATGCCGCCACCGAGCGAGCGACCCATGCGCTCGATGCCGAGCGCGATGCCGCACTCGCTGCTGCCGACCGCGATCGACATCGCGATGCGGTGCAGCGTCTCCATGCTCGAGCCGCACTGGCGGTTGCTGTTGAAGGAGCACACCTCGAGCGGCAGCCCTGCGAGCCGCGCGACCACGCCGAGCATCACGAACTCGCCGCGTCCGCTCACGTTGCCGAGGCCGACGTCCTCGATCATCTGGTCTTTGACCTTGGGATTGCGGTCGAGCAGGGTCCTGATGACCTTCGCGCCCGCTTCGTCGAGGCGCGTGGCGACCAGCTTGCCCCGTCCGCCGCGGCCGAATGCCGTGCGCGCCCCATCCACAAGAACGACGTTTTGTAGTTGCATGGTTGCCTCCAGGTCCTCTGGGTGTAGCGCGAGCGTGTGGGTCGTTTCCAGACCAAAGTAATGTACGTACTTTAGATGGCCCTGTGCGTTTGTTCAGGTTTGGCCGCCGGCTCGGATCGCGCGTAGAAACGCCGGGGCGTAAATCACGAGGGATCTCATGGCAGACGAGCTGTTCTCGGTCGCGGGCAAGCGGGTGTTCGTCACCGGCGGCGCCTCCGGCATCGGCAAGATGATCAGCACCGGGCTCGCAGAGCGCGGCGCGCGCGTTTTCACCTGCTCGCGCAAGCAAGCCGCGCTCGACGAGCTGGTGGCCGAGCTGCGGGCCAAGCGCGGCCTCGACGTGCGCGCCGAGGCGGCCGATCTGTCCAAGCTGAGCGAGATCGAGCGCGTGGCCAAGCTTGCGGGCGAGCACTTCGGCGGCGAGCTCGACGTGCTGATCAACAACGCCGGCGCGACCTGGGGCGCGACCATCGACGAGTTCCCGGAGTCGGGCTGGGACAAGGTCTTCGACCTCAACGTGAAGGCGATGTTCTTTCTGACCCAGAAGTGCTTGCCGTACCTACGCAAGGCCGGATCATTGCCGGAGAAGCTCTCGCGCGTGATCAACATCGGATCGATCTCTGGCATCGACTTTCCGCTGGACGATGCGTGGGCGTATCACCCCGCCAAGGCGGCGGTTCATCACCTGACGCAGACCCTCGCCAAGCGCCTCGTGCGCGACGGCATCGCGGTCAACGCGATCGCGCCGGGTTTGTTTCCGAGCAAGATGACGGCGTTCATGCTGCCCGGCGGCGACGACAGCGGCGTGAGCCAGGCGATACCGATGCGGCGCGCGGGCAGGCCGGCGGACATGGTGGGCACCGTCGTCTACCTCGCGTCTGCCGCGTCGGGGTTCGCCACCGGCACCATCATCAAGCTCGACGGCGGCAGCGCGCTGTGACCGCGCGCGCCGAGGTCGTTCCGAACGTGCTCGCGCAGCGCTACGCGAGCGCACAGATGCGCGCGCTCTGGTCCCCCGAGCACAAGATCGTGCTCGAGCGCTTGCTCTGGATCGCGGTGTTGGAAGCGCAGCGGGAGCTCGGCATCGCGCTGCCCGACGGAGTGATCGAGGCTTATCGCAACGTCGTCGACGACGTCGACCTCGGATCGATCGCCGCGCGCGAGCGCGTCACACGCCACGACGTCAAGGCGCGCATCGACGAGTTCTGCGCGCTCGCCGGTCACGAGCACATCCACAAGGGCATGACCTCGCGCGATCTGACCGAGAACGTGGAACAGATGCAGGTGCGTGCGTCGCTGCTGATCGTGCGCGATCGGATGCTCTCTGCGCTGGCGCGGCTGTCCGAGCGCGCGGCCGAGCACGAGCTCACGGTGATGGCCGCCCGCACCCACAACGTCGCGGCGCAGGCGACCACGCTCGGCAAGCGCTTCGCCAACGCCGGGCAAGAGCTGCTGCTCGCGCTGCGACACCTCGAGCAGCTCATCTCGAGCTACCCGCTGCGCGGGATCAAGGGCCCCGTCGGCACGCAACAGGATCAGCTCGACCTGCTCGGCGGTGATCAGCACAAGGTCGGCCGTCTCGAGCACGTCGTCGCGCAGCACCTGGGCTTCACGCACGTCCTCGACAACGTGGGCCAGGTCTACCCGCGCTCGCTCGACCTCGAGGTCGTGAGCGCGCTG
>JBIOJD010000509.1:0-2822 GCA_044450485.1 Polyangiales bacterium
CAGGGCACCGGCTTGGCGCAGACCGGCAACGGCGCGGCGCAGGCTCTGACCGTCTACGGCCGCATCCCGGCTGGCCAGGGCGTGGCGTCCGGCGCGTACACCGACAGCGTGCTCGCAACCGTCAACTACTGAGCCAACGCCCATGCGGCGTCGTCGGGGCGCGCGCGCGGAGGACCCGCCTGTCTTAGGCCCATGAGCCAAGCGGGGGTTCCCGCGCGCGTGCCGCTGTGACTCGCCGTGAGCGGAGCAAATTGATTTGTCCACGAAGGTAGCGATACCGCTCGTCGCGCTGGCCCTGGCCGGCTCGCTCCTGTTCGCACGCGCGAACCGGGCGACCGCGGCCGGCTCTGCAGCGACGAATCTGGACGTGGTGGCCAGCGTGAACATCGCGTGCACCATCGCAGCGGTGCCGGTGAGCTTCGGCAACTACGATCCCAGCGGCGCGAACGCGGCAGCGCCGCTCGACGCGACCGGCGGGGTCTCGGTCAACTGCACGACGAACGGGGGCAACGTGCGGGTGTCGCTCGGCCAAGGACAGTTCCCGGGCCCAGGCTCCACCAACAACGTGCCGCGACGCCGGATGGGGCACGCCGCGAGCCGCCTGAGCTACAACCTCTACAGCGACGCAGCGCACTCGGCGGTGTGGGACAACAACGCCGGCGTGAAGACCGGCAAGATTTTCCCAGTGCTGATGACCGTCTATGGGAGGGTCCCGGCTGCTCAAATGGTGCCGTCCGGGGCGTACGCGGATACGATCCTGGCTACCGTCACGTTCTGAGGATCTTGCCCCATGCTGCGATTGTTCTTCTTCGCGTGGCTCTGCTGCGCGAGCCTGCTCTGCGTGTGCGTCGACGAGGCACGGGCGAGCACGTTCGACGTTTCGCCGATCACGCTCACGCTTTCGGCCAAGGTCCCGAGCGGGATGCTCGTGGTCACCAATCGAGGCAGCGAGCCGCTGCGCTTCCAGGTCAGCGCATTCGTGTGGGACCAAAAGCCCCACGGCGAGATGGTGCTCAAGCCCACGACCGACGTGGTGTTCTTCCCGGCGCTGCTCACCCTGAGCCCGAACGAGAAGCGCAACCTCCGCATCGGCGTGCAGGTCAGACCGGCGACGGCCGAGAAGAGCTATCGCGTGTTCGTCCAGGAGCTGCCGCCGCTGGTCAAGAGCGGCGTCGAGGACGGCACGGTGCGCGTGCTCACCAAGATGGGGATCCCGATCTTCCTCGAGCCGCCGGGCGCGAAGTCCGCGCCGGCCGTGGGCGGCTTGTCGCTGCAAGGCTCCACCTTCAAGTTCGAGGTCAAGAACGGAGGCACCGCCCACTTCCGCTCGCAGAAGGTCGTGGTCACGGCCAAGGCGGGAAGCAAAGTGCTCCACACCCAGGAGGTCGAGGGCTGGTACGTGCTCGCGGGCGGCGTGCGCGAGTATGTCGTGGAGTTGCCCAAGGCCGCGTGTCAGGGGCTATCTTCGATCCAGGTTGATCTCGAGTCCGACAAAGGTGCGGTCAAGGCTGCGCTGTCGAACGCGCACTGCGGTCCTTAGCCGGCTGCCTGTCGCGCGCTCGCGCTTCCCGTCATGAGGGCACGCGGACTGCTGATCGCGACGCTCGCGTCGCTGTGCGCCTCGAGCGTGCACGCAGATGCCGACGAGCTCGAGCCCGCGGCCCCGACAGAGGTGCAGGCGCCCTTCAAGTTGGTCGTGAACTACGCCGAGCACGGCGAGATCATCGTGGTGCTCAAGGACGGCGAAGTGCTGGTCAAACGGGAGGATCTGGCCGAGGCCGGCCTCAGCGTGCCCCAGGGTCGCGAGGTCGAGGTCGCAGGCCAGAAGCTGCTCTCGCTCGCCTCCGTATCGCCGCCGCTGCGCTTCGAGCTCGACGAGCGCGAGATCACGCTTCGCATCACGGCGCCGACCGACCGCTTGCCGAGCACGCGGGTCGATCTCGGCAGCCCACCGCCCGAGATCCTCTATCGCCGAGACACGAGCGGGTTTCTGAACTACGCGCCGCGCATCAGCGACTCCGGTCGAGTCGATCTGTACGAAGAGATGGGCGCGAGCGTCGGCGGCAACTTGCTGTTCTCGAGCGCATACCTGTCGAACCAGCAGCGGCCCGTGCGCGGAGTCAGCAACTTCACCATCGACGATCGCGCCAGCTTGCGCCGCGTGACCCTCGGCGACGCGCTGGTGCTGACGGGACCGCTCGGCTCCGGGCACTTCGTGGGCGGCGCGACCGTGGCGCGCGCCTATGCCCTGGACCCGTACGTCAGCACGGCTCCGCACCTCGGCTACGTGGGCACGACGATGACGCCGGCCACGGTGGACGTGTACGTGAACGGCTCGCGCGTGCGCAGCGAGCAGATCCAGCCCGGCACCTTCAGGCTCGACAACCTGCGCGTGGGCGGCGGCAGCGGCGTGGCGAGCTACGTGATCCGCGACGTCTTCGGCAACGAGCAGACCATCACCAACCCCTTCTACATCGCGAGCGGCGTGCTGGCGAAGGGCTTGAGCGACTACACGTACTCGGTGGGAGCGCTGCGCGATTCGGTGGGCAGCCAGAGCTGGGGCTACAGTCGCGCCGCAGCGCTGGGCCGGCACCGCCTCGGCCTGAGCGATACCGTGACCGTCGGCGCCCGCGCCGAGGCCTCGCAGGACACGATCAGCTTTGGCCCGTCGATCGACGCGCTCACACCGATCGGACAGGTCGAGCTCGAGCTGGCAGCGAGCCGCGCGCCGGGTCAAGCCAGCGGCGCTGCTTCGTTCCTCTCGTACTCGTTCATCAGCCGGCTCTTCGGCGCTGGGGTGTTCGGACGACTGATGACCAACC
>JBIOJD010000510.1:0-2817 GCA_044450485.1 Polyangiales bacterium
AATGCCAGCGTAGCGGACAAGCTCGATGCGCTGCGGACGATGGCCGACGACGTGGCAGTGATGGAGGGGCATGGCTCTACAGCCCGACTACAGAGACATCTTGGTGGCGTTCGGCGATCACGCGGTTGAGTACCTGGTCGTTGGCGGCTACGCGGTTGGTTTTCATGGGCAACCGCGCTTCACCAAGGATCTGGACCTCTGGGTGCGGCCAACGCCGGAGAACCTGAGCAAGGTGCGTGCCGCGTTGGTCGCGTTCGGCGCGCCGCAAAGCGTGTTGCTGCAGCTCGAGCAGGCCACGCTCGAGGACGTGCTTTGGATGGGCGTGCCGCCGGTCCGAATCGACATCGTCAAAGGTGTTCCCGGCGGCGATTTCGATCGCGCGTACCCGCGGCGCGTCACGGCTGATTGGGACGGCGTGCGGGTCGATGTCGTCGGTCGCGATGACCTGATCAGCCTCAAGCGCGAAAGCGGCCGGCCGCAAGATCTGCTCGACGCCGATGCCCTCGAACACGGCACGCGCGAGGACTGACGCGCGTCCGGAGCGCTCGGCGTGGTCGCGGTCATGGTGGCGGAGCGTCGAGGATCGAGAGCCCGCAAGGCGGCCTGGCGACGCGGTCCCGTTGGACCTACGGCGCGTCCAGCGCGGAAAGCCCTGGACTCAGGATGTCGGCGAAGCGCTCGGGGTCGACGACGCCGCCGGCGCGGAACAGCGCATCGGTTTCGGCCACCATCGCGCGACCCTCGTCGCCGCCGAGCAAGCGGCCGAGGTGACGACGGTTCGCGTGGACGGCGATTGGTGGTTGGGGAGAGGCGAGCATCCCGCGCAGGGCTTCGATGACAGAATCACGCCGGCCTTCGAGCGCCGCGATCGTCGCAGCCTGAGACGAGCGAGGCTGGGGCCCTCGGAACCTGAACCGCCGCATCCGGCGTACCAGCTCCGCGCGCTCGCTCCCCGTGACGGTCGCAGCAAGGGCTGCGGTGGTCGCCCCTGCGCACATCGTCACGTTGTCCGACATCGCCGGGGACGCACGCAGCGGCGAGTCGGCGAAACGCACGAGATCCCTCTGCGCGCGCTCGAAGGCAGCGCGGTGCTCGCCGCGGGCCGCTGCCAGCCACGTATCGCCCTGCAGCAGAAAGTAGTCCTGGAACGCATAAGCGCTCCGGCAGGCCGACCAGGCAGCCGAGGCGCGCGCGAGCTGGAACTGCGCTTCCTCGAGCGCGCCCACGGCGATCAAAGCCAGCGCACCGGCGCTGCCAGCCAAGAGCGGCAGCACGGCCGCATCGCCGCGCTCCCGCGCATCGTCGCACAGCGCTGGCAGCTCGCGCGCGACCTCCGCAAAGCGCGCCAATCCCGCGCGGATGTTGACCCGGTGCAGCTCCGCCATGGCGCGGTCATAGGTCGCATTCGGTCCTGGACGTTCGCGGCTGAGCACGAGGAAGCGATCGAAGTCGGGGAGAGCGCCTGCGGAATCTTGCGGAGGCCCGGAGTACAAGAAGAAGCCGCGGTTGAAGTGAATCCAACCGCGCGCGTAGTGCGCATGGCGCCAGAGCTCGGAGCCCTCGAGCAGGGACTCAGCCTTCGCGAGCAAGCCTGGAACGGCTTCGGCGCTGCCGATCCCGAGCGCGGCGTTCCAGACCTCGCCGAGCAGACCGAAGGTGATCTGCTCGGCGTCGCCAGCATCGAGCGCAAGGCGCGCGTGCCGGGCCCAGAGCGCCGCCCCGCGCACGAAATCGAGCCCTCCGAGCGCGCGTGCGCTCATGCTCAGCAGCTCGAGATCGCTGCTGGTGCTTGGATCGGGCGGCCGCTCGCGAAACACGGGGCCGCGCAACCGAAGTCGCGCGCGCTCGTACACGAGCGAAGCCATCGCGCCGGTCTTGCTCGCGGGAAGCCGGACGCCGTGCCGGGCGAGCGTCCGGGCGAGCAGCGCGCGGCCCTGCTCCAGGCGTCCGCTGAAGAGGTACTGCTCGGCGGCGCGGTGCTCGAGCGCGTGCGCGGCTTCGCCTGTGACGTGCTGCATCGCGTCGAGATAGGCCTCGGCCGCGAGCGGACCGCGACCTGCTTCGGAGAGCGCATCGGCGCGTGCTACGCGTAGGCGCTGAGCTTCTTCCTCCGCGAAGCGCCCGAGTTCGAGCGCTTGGCCATAGAGCCGAGCAGCACGCTCGAAGCTCAGCTCGGCCATGGCTTGATCGGCGGCGCGTGCGAGCTGCACTGCCGCGTCTTCGCCGTACCCGGCACCGAGCAGATGGACCGCGAGCTGCTCCGCATCCACGGGCTTGCCGCTGCGCGCCCGCGCGGAGAGCGCCCCTGCGAGCGCCTGGTGCAGCTCGCGCAGCGCGTGGGGCGTGAGCGCTCCGAGCAGCGCCTCGCGTACTTTGTCATGGAAGCACTCAACCTCACCCTCGTCACCCGTCGACCGCGCGAGGTGGGCCGCGGTCAGTGCTTCGAGCAGCGTGCGCGGGCCGGCGTCGACCCCCGCGGCTTCCACCGCAAGCGCGAGATCGATCGGCCGCGAGGCCACAGCCAGCACCTGCAGCAAACGCCGTTCCGACTCCGCCAGCGCCGCCGCGCGCGCCACCACGACGTATTGCAACGACAGCTCGGTCGCCGGCGCGTGCGCGTGGTCCGCAGCGTGACGGGCCAGCTCGGTGAGCAGAAACGGGTTGCCGCCGGCCTGTTTGACCAGCTCTTCGGGCGCGCGGTCGAGCTGTCCGTGCAGCAGCGCTTGCGCCGCATCCGGCGGCAAGGGTCCCACGGACAGCTTTCTGGTATCGAGCCGGATGTCGATCGGCAGCGCGTCGTAGAGCGGCTGCAAATAC
>JBIOJD010000511.1:0-2797 GCA_044450485.1 Polyangiales bacterium
GCAAGCACCTCGAAGACAGCGTGGTGGACCCGGTCCTGCGCGAGCGCTTGCGGCCGAGCTACCGCGCCGCGTGCAAACGCCTGGTGATCTCGGGCGAGTTCTATCGCGCCATCCAGCACTCGAGCGCCAAGCTGGTGACCGAGCCGATCGCGCACGTCGAAGCAGCCGGCGTGCGCACGCGCGACGGGGCGCTGCACGGCCTCGACGTGCTCGCGCTCGCGACCGGCTTCCGCGCCGACCGTTTCATGCGGCCGATGCACGTGCTTGGCCGTGGCGGGACGAATCTCGACCAGCTCTGGGCCGACCGCCCGCAGGCGTACCTCACGGTCTCGATCCCCGGCTTTCCGAATCTGTTCATGCTCAACGGTCCGAGCAGCCCGGTCGGCAACTTCTCGCTGATCGACGCCGCCGAAGTGCAGCTCGCCTACATCATGCAGCTCGTCGAGCAGGTCCGTGCAGGCCGCTGCCGCGAGCTCAGCGCCAGCACCGACGCGTGCGCCCGCTTCAACGCCGAGCGCTGCGAGGCGGCCAAGAACACGATTTGGAGCACCGGCTGCCGGAGCTGGTATCTCGACGATCGCGGCGTGCCGACCGCTTGGCCGTGGAGCTTCCAGCACTTCCGCGACCGGCTGCGCACGCCGGACCTCGACGCACTCGAGCTCGTGAGCTGACGCGATGACACCTTCCGAGCTCGAGCAGCTCACGCGGATAGCGCTCGGCGTCGCCGAGGAAGCGGCGCAGCTCGTGCTGCGCGGCTATCGCACGGCGGTCGCGGCCAGCGAGAAGGCGCGCTCGGACCTCGTGACCGAGCACGACATCGCGAGCGAGCGCTTGATCCGGCAGCGCCTGCACGAGCGCACACCTGGGCTGGCAGTCGTGGGCGAAGAAGAAGGCGGCACGGCCGACGGCCCGACCTGGTACTGCGACCCGATCGACGGCACGACCAACTTCGTGCACGGCCATCCGTTCTATTGTGTCAGCCTCGGGCTGATGGAGCGCGGCGTGCCGTTGCTCGGCGCCGTGGTCGCACCGTCGCTGCACATGAGCTGGCACGGTTACGTCGGAGGTGGGGCGTTTCGCGGGGGCATACCATGCCGCGTGAGCACCACCGCGGCGCTCCGCAATGCGCTGCTCGGGACCGGCTTTCACCCCAAGTCGCAGCGCAAGCCCCCGCACGACAACCTGTCGAGCTTCGCGGCTCTGCTCCCGGAGGCACGGGGCATCAGGCGCTGCGGCTCGGCGGCGCTCGACCTGTGCATGGTCGCGGACGGCACCTACGATGCATACTGGGAGCGCGCGCTCAGCAGCTGGGATGCAGCTGGGGGCGCCGCGCTCGTGCTGGCGGCGGGCGGTCGCATCACGAATCTACGCGGTGGTCCCGTGGACCTGTCGATCGGCCACCTCGTTGCGAGCAACGGCCTCGTCCACGACGCTTTGCTCGCGCTCCTGCCGGAAGGAGCGGTGTAGACGTGAAACGGTGTCCGAGCTGTCAGAGCCGCTATCGCGATGGCGCGTTGCACTGTCCGTTCGATGGGTCTGCTCTCGTCACGCTGGACGATCCGCTGATCGGCCGCTTGATCGGAAGCCGTTATCTGATCGAGGCCAGGCTCGGTGCAGGCGGCATGGGCACGGTCTATCGCGGGCGGCATCAAGCGCTCGGGCGACAGGTGGCGCTCAAGATCCTGCATCCCAAGCTGGCCTCGGATGACGAGCATCGCCAGCGCTTCTTGCGCGAAGCGCGCGCCGCCAACCGGGTTCATCACCCGAACGTGGTCGACATCGTCGACATCGGCGAGACCGAGGACGGGATCGTCTATCTCGTGATGGAGTACCTGCGCGGATCGTCGCTGGCCGCCGCGATCGACAAGGGTGCGCTCCCGCTGGCGCGTGCCTGCGCGATCGGCCAGCAGATGGCGAGGGCCTTGGCGCGCGCGCACGTGCTCGGCGTGGTTCACCGCGACGTGAAACCGGACAACGTGTTCTTGCTCCAGAGCGGCGCCGAGGCCGATGTCGTCAAGTTGCTCGATTTCGGGCTGGCCCGCTCACTCGGCGACGCCGCGCTCACCAAGTCGAACACCATCTTCGGTACCCCCGGCTACATGGCACCCGAGCAGATCGAAGGCGGCCAGGTCGGCCCGGCCGCCGACCTCTACGCGCTCGGCTGCGTGCTGTACGAGATGCTGACCGGCACCGTGCCGTTCGACGGCAACAGCGTCCCGGCGCTGCTGTACAAGCACGTCCACGAACAGGTACCGCGCTTGCGCGAGCGCCGAGCGGACCTGCCTGCGTCGCTCGACGCTCTGGTGGGTCAGCTGCTCGAAAAGAGCGCGGCGCGCCGGCCGCCCACCGGTTATCAAGTCGCCGACGTGTTGGCGACGTTGCTCGGCCCGACGCCTCTGCGCCCCGATGCGCTGGCGGCGACCGCCGCTTCGAGCGGCCCGCCGGCATCGGCGGTGAAGGACGAGGGTCGATTCTGGTCAGCGCAGATCGAGCAGCTGCGACTGCGAGCGGTGGCAGCACATCCGGGCCAAGGCCTGCCGGCCTGGTTGCAAGAGACGTTCTCGCGCATGGACCTGCTCGCCGCGCAGGTGCGCAGCTCACACGAGCAGCTCGCGCAGCGGGCGCGGGCCGCCAGCGTCGCGTCCGGACGCTCGCGCGAGACTGCCCTGCGCATCGGGCATGCGCTCGACGCGCTGGCGAGCCAGCAAGCCGCGCTAGGCGCGCGCCTCGACGCCGCCGAGCTACAGCTCGACCACGCCCTGCTCGAGCTCGAGCCGCAGGTCGTGGCGCTGCTCGC
>JBIOJD010000512.1:0-2790 GCA_044450485.1 Polyangiales bacterium
CGCTCCGTGATCTTGACGGTCTGGCGGGCGCGCTTGCGGGCGGAAACGTGATTGGCCAAGGTCGAGGCTCCGATGGGTGTCGAGGGCGGGACTCGTAGCCCCGCGCCCAGGCCTTGTCAAGCAGGGGGTGTCTGGACGCAGGTTCCTTTGCCCTGGAAACCCGACGCCGGATACTGTCGCGGATGGCCACGGCCTCGGACGAGCCCCCGGAGCACGCGATCACCCGCAGCGCCTCGGTGGTGGCATCCGGCACGCTGGCCTCGCGACTGCTCGGCGCGGTGCGCGACGCCGTCATCGCCGCGAGCTTCGAGGTGGGGTCCACGGACGCCTTCTTCGTGGCCTGGACGATCCCGAACACCCTGCGCCAGATCCTCGGCGAGGGCGCCGTGTCCGCTGCGTTCATCCCCGTCTTCTCGCAGGTCGACGAACGAGAGGGCCGCGAAGCCGCCCGTCAATACTATGCGCGCTACGCGGGCACGATGTTCCTGCTGCTCGCAGCCGTGAGCACGCTCGGCGTGGTCACCGCGCCGATCTGGGCAACCTTGTACGCGGGCGGCTACCGCATCGACCCGAGCAAGTTCGGGACCACGGTGCAGCTCACCGCGCTGGTGTTTCCATACATCTTGTTCGCCGGTCTCGCCGCGCTCCAGGGTGGCGTGCTGAACGCGCTCGGGCGCTTCCTCAACGCGTCACTCAGCCCCGCGCTGCTCAACGTCGCGATGATCGCCGCGCCGTGGCTGTTCGTTCCGCTCGCGCTGGCGCTCAAGATGCCGCCGATCGCGGGGCTCGCGTTGGCTGCGCTCGCGGGCGGAGCGCTGCAAGTTGCGGCACAGACCGCGAGCGTCCGCCGCGCAGGGATGTGGTCGCGCCCGCGGCTCGGCTTCCACGATCCGGCCGTGCGCGAGAGCCTGGCTCGGATCGCGCCGCTGCTGCTCGGCACGGGCATCTATCAGATCAACATCCTGCTCTCACGCCACTTCGCCTCGCTCCTCGCGCCCGGCGCGCAGAGCTTTCTCTACTACGGCCAGCGTCTGATCGAGATCCCGCAGGGCATGTTGGCGCTCGCGGTGGCCTCGGCCGCGCTGCCGAGCCTCGCCAGGCTGAGCCAGCGCGGCGAGCACGAGCAAGCCAAGGGCGCGCTCCGCCACAGCTTGCGGCTGTCGCTGTTTCTGGCGGTTCCGGCGTCGGTCGCGCTCGCGACGCTCGCGCTGCCCACCGTGAGCGTGCTGTTCGGCCGCGGCGCCTTCGGCGCGGTGCAAGCGCAACAGACCGCGCGCTCGCTCGTGTGGATGGCGGCCGGGGTGTGGTCGGTCGCGGCGGTGCAAACCGTGACCCGCATGTTCTATGCGTACGGCGACACGCGTACACCGGTGCTCTGCAGCGGCCTCAACCTCGCGAGCTTCTTCGGCTTGTGCATGGCGTTGATGGGCTCGCTCGGGCACGCCGCGATCGCGCTCGCGAACAGCTTCGCGTCGATGGCACAGCTGCTGCTGCTACTCGTGTTGCTGGCTCGCCGAATCGGACCGCTCGGCCTGCGCGAAGTGCTCGGAGCGGGAGCGCGCTTTGCGCTGGCGAGCGGCGTGATGGCGCTCGTGGTGAGCGACCTCGCTTCCCTCGGCGACTGGAGCCGCGGCGGCAACGACGTCCGCAATCTCGGCTTGTACGCCGCGACGGCAGCATTCGGACTGGCGGTGTACGCCGCGGCGAGCTACCTCTTGGGGTCGCCGGAGCTGCAGCAGATCGCGAGCTCGCTGAGACGCCGCGCCGCCGCATCATGAACAGCCACACGAGGAACGTGCTCGATGCGAGCTTCGTCGCGAGCGCGGAAGACGCGCGCGATTTGCCGGCGCCCCTGTTCGCGGAGCTGGCGTTCGCCGGCAAATCCAACGTGGGCAAGTCGAGCCTCATCAACGCGCTGGTCGGTCGCAAGAAGCTCGCGCGCACGAGCAGCACGCCGGGCTGCACCCGCCAGCTCGTGCTGCTGCGCGTAGAGCTGCAGGGCGGCACGCTCGACCTCGTGGACCTGCCCGGGTACGGCTACGCCCGGGTCAGCAAAGCGCAGCGCGCCTCTTGGGGGCCGATGATCGAGCGCTTCTTGACCGAGCGCGCCGGGCTGCGCTGCGTGGTGGTGATCGTCGACATACGCCGCGGGCTGCAAGACGAGGATCGGCAGCTGCTCGAATTCTTGGCGCACCACGATCGCCCTGCTCTGCTCGTGGCCACCAAGAGCGACAAGCTCCCGCACAACCGACTGCCGCCTGCGCTCGCGGCGCTGCGCAAACAGGCGGGCTGCCCGGTGCTGCCGTTCAGCGCGACCACGCGACAGGGTCGCGAAGCGCTCTGGGACACGCTGCTCGCGCGAGCGGGAATGGGAGCACGGGAGACCGCATGAAGGCCGACGAAATCGAGATCACGGCGAGCAACATCGACTTCTCGCCGCTGCACGCGCGCATGCAGTGGTACGTCGATCAGAACATCTTGGCCAGCTGCAACACGCTGGTGATGAAGGGCACGGACGTAATCGATTTTCGCACGTTCGGGTACATGGATCTCGAAAGCCGCCGGCCACTGACGGCAGACGCGATCCACCGCATGTACTCGAACACCAAGATCGTCACGTCGGTGGCGGCCATGATGCTGTTCGAAGCGGGGCGCTTCGGGCTGGACGATCCGGTCTCGGAATATCTGCCCGAGCTCGCGCGGCCGAGCGTGCTCAGACCCGACGCCAAGAGCATCGCGGACGTCGTGCCTGCAACGGAGCCGATGCGCATGCGGCACCTGCTCAGCCAC
>JBIOJD010000513.1:0-2753 GCA_044450485.1 Polyangiales bacterium
AGGTCGGTCTCGGTCGGCCCGTCGTGACGCGTGAGAACGTAGAGATCGGTGCCGAGCTCGGGGGCAGCGCGCCAAGTCGTGTACGCCGCCGTGAAGGTGTCGCCGTGACTGTGAGCCGTGGCGTTGGTCGCATCGGTCACCGTGCGCTGCATCCGCACCACCGATGCGACGGCGTCGATCGACAGCGAGTCGATCTGTCCGTGAATGCGTAGTGCATCGAACGCGCGGGCGGGCATGTTCCAGTCGGCCGCACCGACGAAACGCTCGTCGCCCAGCGAGATCTCCTGTCGGCCGACCCGGACGTAGCTTTCGCCCTCGTCGAGCTGGCCGTAGCCTTCATGAACGCCTGTGGTGGTGCCGTCGCTGCCGGGCGCCGACTCGCCGAAATTGCGCACGTCTTGCACTCGCAGCGCGAGGTGCAAAGGCCCGCGCTCGGCGATCAAGCCTGCACGTGCGCGCGTGCGCACCAGCATCGTGCTTGCCCCGCTTCCCGGCATTCCAGCCGCGTAGGTGTACGGCCGCGCCACGAGCTCGCCTCGCGTGCGCACCTGCAGCTCGGGGCGCAAGCGCAACGCGTCGTGCTGCAGTGGCTCCTCGCTCGTGTGCTCGGCATGCTCGGTCGACGCTGGCGTGCTCGGCTGGGCTTTGACGCCGACCAGCGGCGGTCCGAAGGGCACAGGGGTTGCCGCGCGGGCGGGCTGCGCCTCTGGTGTTGGCTCCGGCGCGGCGACTCCGACGGCCGGCTCGGTCGGGGCGAGCGCGGGCGGTGCCGCCTCATCCTGCACTGAGGCTGCGGTCTCGTCGTTGAGCGCTTCGGGCGCGGTGGGTGCGTCGAGCTGAGGCGGCGTGGTTGCCTCAGGCGCGGTCTGCGCCGAGACGGGGCTACACACGGCTGCCAGCAGGACGCACGTCGACCAGGCGACACGCCTCCTGTCGAGGCGATGCAAGTTGGCGTTCATGGCTGTGTCCGTGATTGAGAGGCGGCTGCTACCAGGGCGTTGCCGTGGACGTGAATGGGTTCGCAACCAGGGAGCTCGGCGGCGGGCTGCCGTTCAAGCTGGTCAGGAAGTCGAGGAGGTCGGCCTTGTCCTGCGCACTGAGGTACAGCGGGACGAGTCGTGGATCCTTCGTGCCGACTGCCGGCGTATCGCCCCCGCGGTCGAAGAAGTCGATCACGTCCGTGAGTGTTGCGAGCTGGCCCGCGTGCATGTACGGAGGGGTCAACGCGACGCCGCGCAGATCTGGCGTTCGAAACGCGCCTTGGGTCTCCGCGGGAGGTGGGTTGGTCAGACCCGCGAGCAGGCCTGCATCGGGGTCGTCGCTCCACGGAGAAGCGCTGTTGAAAGGGCTGGCCAGCAACGCCTGCATGTCCTTGTAGCGGCCCGTGTCCTGACCGGGCACGTGCGCTCCTGTTTGGAGCACGCCGAGGTTGTGAAACTGATCGTCCGAGAGGTGCGGGCCGTAGTGGCAATCGGTGCAGCGCGCCTGTCCGATGAAGAGCCGCAAGCCGCGTTGCTGCCCGAGGGTGAGCGCCGTCGCATCGCCCGCGACGAAACGGTCGAATGGAGCGTCGCGGCTGACGAGGCTGCGCAGATATGCCTCCATCGCCTTACCGAAGTTGACGAAGATGGTGTTCACGAGCGCCTGGTCTTGGGCCGTCATCGTTTCCCAGGCGCCGTCGGCCGGGCTCGGCTCGCTCCCGCTCGGCGCAGGCTTGGGCTTGCCCGTGGGCGGAAAACGCACGCTGTCCGTTCCGAGCGCCGCTTCGAGCGTCCCGAACGCGGCCTCGTAGGCGCTCCTGTAACGATCGAAGATGAGATGCGTGATCCCCAGGCGTGACCCGTTCATGATCACGGCGCTCTCGGCTACGGCCAGCGGCAGCTCCCACTGTGCGGAGAAGCGTCCGCCCCAGCCCCCGAAGCGCTGATAGCTGCTGTTGATGACCGTCAGTGCGTTGCGCGCGTGGTAGTCGGCGCCGAGCGAGACGTCCCGTGGCATCGAGCGCTGGTCGTCCATGTACTGGCCCCAGTGACAGCTCACGCACGCGACTTTCCCGCGGTCGCCCGGATTGCCGAGGTCGCTGCCGACTGCGAGCGGGCCCGAGTAGGCGGGGTCGAAGAACAGAGCCTGGCCCAGCACGGCCGCCTCCGCATCGTCAGCGAGCGCGTTGGTGGGGTCAGCGGGCACTGCGGGCAGTGGCGACAGCGTGCCCATGAGCTCCACTTCGGCTCGAGTGAACGCGATGCTCGCGACCGGTGACCCGCCGACACCCGCGGGCAGAGGGCCAGGCGCGGTTGCGCCGCCCTGGCCCGAAGCTTGGCCCTCGCCCATGCGCGGCGTGCTCGCGATCATCGTCGGCGCAAAGGCGCCCGCCGCGCCCGCGCTCGGCGTCATCATCGCGTCGTTGGTGCGCGGCATTGCCGGGGGCGAGACCGACGCCTTCGGCTCCGGCCAGTTGCTGCCGCAGGCGGGCAAGAGCGCAAGCGTCACTCCGGTCCCGAGCAGTAGCTGGACGCACGCCCGGGTCGAGCGTCGAAGGCTCGCCCGAGCGCTGCCCGGACGAACGAAAACGAGAGAGTTCATGGCGGAGCCCCCTTCTGACTCGTGTTCCCAGCGCAGATCGCGCTGACGCTGCGCAGCTCACGCAATCGCCATGCCAGCGCTTGCAAGGGAGTGTTTCTCACGGCTCGCTGCGGTAGGCGCGGCTGTCGCGCAAGGCATCGCGCCTGTTGCGCAGCGCGTTGCTCGAACTG
>JBIOJD010000514.1:0-2745 GCA_044450485.1 Polyangiales bacterium
GAGCTTTGGGTTGCGCTCGCGTGCTGCGAGCACGCACGCGCGCAAGTCGTCGGCGTGCTCGGCAAACGTGGCGTCGACGGCCGGCTGTGAGAGCTTAGCGGGCAGTGGCGCCGCCTGGAGCTCGTTCGCGGCAGAAGCCCGCGCGATCGAAGGTGCTCGTTGGGTGTGAAGCGCGTCGAGCAATGCGGCCGCGCCGCGCGCGAGCGCAGGCTGCGCACGGCCATCGCCCGCGATTTCGTGTAGCAGTGCCTCGCCGCGTTGGCCGCCGTGAGCGAGAATGCCTCGGCAGGCTTCGAGCAAGGCCTCCGGCTGCGCCGCGAAGGTGCTGTCAGCCCGGTACAGACGGAGAAACGCCGCGAGCGGCTCGATCACGCCGTCGTCGCCCAGCTCCGAGACGGCTCTCACGACGAGCGGCAACACCGCGATCGGCGTCTCGTGATCGAACATGCGCTCGACCAAGCGCGGCACGGCACGGCGCTCGTGCGCCTCTATCAAGGGAGGCACGATCACCGCGAGCGGAGCAGGCCGCGTCTGCTCGAGGAAGTCGTAGCGCTGAGCGAGCGCATCGATCAGGTGCTCGAGCCCCGTGCGTCGCGTCCTCAGTGCATCGGCAACGACACGCTCGAGCTCCGGGGGTGTGCTGCTCTGCCCGTAGATGTCGAGGAGGTCGGCGGTGACCGTGGGGTCCTCGAGCTTTCCGAGCTGAGCAACCGCGTAGGCGCGAGCCGGCACCAGTCGGTTGTCGTTGTCGAGCGCGATCTCGGTCAAGCAGCGGCCCAACGCCGGCGCGGTGCGCGTGGCTGGGCTCGACGCGCGTAGACCGCTTGCGTCGAAGCTCGCCGACGCGAGCTCGGTCCCAACCTCGGTCTGCGCCAACGTGGAGCCGTCCTCCGGCGAGATCAACGCCGTCGTGCCGGTGTCGAACGCCAGGACCAGGCCTGCAGCCACCGCCTGGCCTGCGATCGCATCGTGGGGCAGCAAGCGGCAGTAACGAAGCCCGCCGTGCTCGTCGAAGCCGAACAGGTACCGATAGAACACGAAGTCGTAGCGGCCGCGCGCGATCCGAACACCGTCTTCGCCCACGGCCTCGGGCTCGAGGTAGAGCGCAATGCGACCGCGTGCGCTGCGCGATCCGGGGTGGGCAAAGAACGCGCTCTCCATCGCCACGGGTCGACCGGGCAGCTCTTCGGCGGGCACGGCGACGAATCGGGCGCCCTGACGCGTTCCCGAATATCCAGCGCTGCTCAACCGATAGATCGTTCGCTGTCCGAAGTACACCCCACTCTCATCGGCGCGCACCCAGTCGATCACGTCGTCGCGGCTGCGCACCCGCTGCAGCTCGCGCCCGGATGCCGCGTCGAGAATTGCGAGGCTCTGCTGCTGCCACGGCACGAGCACGAGATTGCCGACAGCGGCTGGTCGCCCCAGGCCGCCGCTCGCCGCGCGCAGCCACAACTTGCGTCCCGTAGCCACATCGAGCGCCTGCAGCGTGGTCATCGGCGGTTCCCGCAGATCGACCTGTGCTTGCTCGCACACGTAGAAGAGCCGCGTCCCAGCGCGCGCGGCGCCGAGATAGGTGCAGTCCCCGGTCGCGCTCTCGAACCGCAGGTGGCCGCTCTTCGCGTCGAAGGCGAGCAGGCGCTGGTCGCTCACGGTGACGACGAGGTCGCCTAGGAGCTCCGGCCGGGCGTCTGCTTTGAGCGGCAAGCGCCAGCGCACCCGAGCGTGGTCGAGCTCGTAGAGCAGCAGCTCCGGCTGAGCGCCTGCGGTGGTGGCGACGAGGAGCGCGTCTTGCGCGCGCGGTTGCGCGTCGTGGGGCAGCGATCGCAGCAGCGCCGCGGTCGCGGCAGCGTCGTTGTCCGCGAGGCGGCTGTCGAACGCGGGCGCCAGGCGGCCGGCACATGCCGCGAACAGCAGCGCTCCGATCCAAAGAGCCGATCTGCTTCGCGTCACGGCTTGGGCTCGGCCTTCTGCGGCGGGCGCGCGTCGATGCGCTTGGCGGTGTCGGCCAGCGCACGTTGCACACGCGCCTGCTTGGACCAGTCGCGGTCGACGAGCATGCGCTCGAGGAAACGCTTCGCGCTCAGCCCTGCGACCTCGCCGAGGCGCGCGATCACGTCGAGCTTGACGGCTTCATCCAAGTCGGCTCGCCGCAGGATTTGTTCATAGCCTGCGAGCATGACCTGCATGGGCGCGTGGCCGAGCTGTGCGTGAAAGCGCTCGAGCCCCGCCGCTGGCGCGAGCTTGCCAATCGCCGGCGAGGCCTCGGGCACGCCGCGCTCGAGCGCACGAAACAACAGATCGAGCTGCGTGCGGGCGCCGCGTTCACCGAGCGAGCGAGCGCAAAGACCGCGCACGTTCGCATCGCTGTCGCGCAGACCGAGGGCGATCAGCTCGTCAGCCGCCTCGCCTTCGATCCCAGAGGCGGCCGCGTAGGCTGCGGCCCTCGCGCCGGCACGCCTGTGCCGCGTGAGCTCGGCCAACGTCGACAACGCCTTGCTCGAACGCGTGCCGCCGAGCGCTTGGATCGCGCGGTCGGCTAGGGCATCGGGCAGCCCGGCATGCAGTGCGTCCGCGAGCGCGCTCACGGCCGACGCTTCGGCGTGCTCGGTCAGGGCAGCGAGCGCGATGCGTTGTCGCTCCGGGTCTCGGCTGCGCAGGTCCAGCTCGAGCTGGGCGAGCTTCGGGACCGCCTCCGGCCGTGTCGAGACCGGGCTGGTCGCGGGCGCGGCGCTCACGGGTGGC
>JBIOJD010000515.1:0-2735 GCA_044450485.1 Polyangiales bacterium
ATTCTCTCGATCGCGGGTGCGTGCGTGCAGCCGCTCGAGGCCCGCAACCCGGACAACGTCGCGTACCTCGCACCGTCTCTGGCGCTGTGGCTCGCGGCAGGCGTCGCGGGCTTTGCTGCGCTGCTATCGGGCCGTGCGAAGGCGCTCGGAGCGCTCGGCCTGTGCCTGACGGCCTTGCCGTTCACCACGCTCGCAGAGCTGCCGTCGCGCCTGCGCGCCGACGTGCCCGCGCTCGAAACGCTGACGGCCGCGCTGGTCGAGGCCCCGCCGCCACGCGCGCTCGTGGTCGTGACCGAGGACTTCACCGCGTCGGCGTGGATGATGGCCCATGCCGTCGACGGCGCACGCCCCGACACCGCGTTGTTCGTCGCCGGGCTCTCCACATCGTCGTGGCACTGGGCACAGCTCGCGCGTCACCCCGCGCTCGACGGCCGACCCGTGCGTGCGGCCGGTCGCGACCCGCACGAGCGTTACCTGCGCGGTGCCGTGCTGACGGCGCTTCCACACGTGCCCGTGGCCCTCGAGCTCGACCTGCCGGGGGCTCGGCCGAGCGAGATCATCGGGGGCTACGCCGTGCTCGATGCGGTGGAGCCGCCGCACGCTGCGCTGCTCGACCCGCGCTCGATCACGGAGCGCGTGATTCCGACGATCACGCGCGACGCTGCCCGAGGTCCGAGCGGCGACGCCGGCGCCGCAGCATCGGTCGTGCGCGCGTATCTGTGCCGCCGCTCGTGGCGGCTGCTGCGGCTCGGCCAGAGCGACCGCGCGCTGCGCGCTGCATCGCTTGCGCTCTGGGACTTGCCGCCTGCCGAGCGCGCGCTCTTGCGTGCGGGCGAAGGCGCCTCGGCACCGCGCCTGCCGCACGTGCTCGACGACCCGGCCAGCTTCGAGGTCTCGCTCGAGGACGCGGTGCGCACCGCCGCAGTCGAGCTGTGGGCGCTCTCGCAGCGCGACGCAGCCCGTTCCCTGCTCGAACGCCAGGCCGGGCGCGGCGACCCGCATGCGCTGCTGCAGCTCGCACTGCTGCTTGCGTTCGACGGGCAGCGCGCGGCCGCGCTCACCGTGCTCGCGACGCTCGAGCGCCAGGTGCCCGCTTTGCGGTCCGAGGTGGTAGCCGTGCGCGCAGCGCTGCCTCCCTGAGCGGGGCTACGCTCACCGCCGCTCTCCAGCCTCCTCAACGCGTCGTCGTGGGACAGCCGAACGCGATCGAGACGCCCGCGCCACCCGTCACCTTCGCACAGGTCGCATCGCAGAGCACGATGGTCGTGGGCGCTTTGGGGTCGTCGTAGAACCAACCACCGAGCGTCGCGTCGCATTGCATGGCCGAGCTCACGCGCGGCAGCGTGCTGATCGCCCCGTGGTCGTCGAGCTCGAGATTGATGCGGTCCGGCACGTAGGCCGCCGCTTCGGTCGGCAACGCATAGCTGCACGCGGCTTGCGAGACCGCGGCCTGCACTGCGGCGAGGATCTGCGACTCGGAGGTCGGGTCGCTCACCGCGAGCGCTGCGCCCGTGCCGCCCGCCTGTGCCACTTGATCGAGGCTCGCGCGCGCACCCAGCGCGACCACGTGGGTGGTGACCGGTGGCGTCATCCCGAGGCCGCCAGCGGCTGCCAGGGCCGCAGTGCTCGGATTGCCGAAACAGCCCGTGGGCTCGCTGCCGCTGATCAACACCACCGCGGCGCTCGCTTGCGAGCTCTCGGCCCACATCTGGGCTTGCGTGAGGGCGCCGTCGAGCGCCAGCGCAGTCGCTGCGCCCGGCTGGTGCGTGCTCGAGCTCATGGCCGACGCCAGCGCGTCTCGAGCGCTCGCCACCGGCCCGATCGGCACCGCAGGCATGGTGTATACGCTCGGATCGCACGAGCCTTGGAAGAGCTGCGCGCCGACTGCGAGCTTGGAGCTCGATTCGCTCGCGAGCACCGAAGCCAGCGCGCGACCGAGCGGGCTCCAAACGTCGTTCGGCATCACCGTCGACGCGGACGCGTCCACGACCAGGTGCACACCCGCAAGCAGCGGCTTGCGCAACACCACGCAGCCGGCCGCGGTGAGCCCACCCGGCAAGCTCGGGGAGGAGCCGCCCATGGCGGCGCCGGTGCCGCCTGTGCCGGCGGCCGTCGGCATCAGCGGGGCCGGACCGCCCGCGCCGCCGCGGGACATGTCGGCAGCCGGTGTTCCGCTTCCTGCGCCCCCGTTGGAGCTGCCGGCGGTTGGTGAGCCGGTCGGAATGGTCGTGCCGCCGTTGCCAAACGTGGGGGCGGCTATAGGCGCACCGCTCGGCTGACCACCTCCGATCACGGGAGGCTCGAGCCCTGGACCGGTCCGGGGCCCACAGCCGGTTCCTGAGAGCATCACCAGCAGACCGCCGAATGCCATCTGAACGCGGAAGGCCAGAGCCACGAGCTGTCGCCCGCGGCTCTGGCCACCCTCTGCTGACACACCCCGGCTACGCCCAATCGGCAACCTATTCATGGGTCGCCTTCCTTGACCCGTTGTGTCCGCAGGGCCACGGACCGGCTCACGAGGCCGCTCGAAAAGCGCCGAGCCCATCTCCGAGCAGGCCAACTTTTCGCTGCGGTTGTAGGGACTTGCGCTTGCAGGGGGGGTACCCTCGAAGGGGGTGGCGTTCACGCGCCAGCTAGCGTACACCTACCGCCCAATTTCCCGGGTCATTAGCTCAGCTGGTAGAGCAGTGGATTCTTAATCCATTGGCCGGTGGTTCAAATCCACCATGACCCAC
>JBIOJD010000516.1:0-2730 GCA_044450485.1 Polyangiales bacterium
CCGGTCGAATGCCGACATCAAGACCTGCATGTGCTCGCGCTCGACGCGCGGCATGTCGGCCAGGCACACCATCGCGCCGTCGAAGCCATTGCCGAGAGCGCGCAGGCCACATCGAAGCGAGCTCGAGAGACCTTGCGCAAAATCCGGGTTGTGCACGATCGCGACGCCGCTCGACGCGAGCGCGGCGGCGACCTGCTCGGCTTGATGGCCGGTGACGACGACGACGTGATCGGCGCCTGCCGCGAGCACGCGGTCGACCACGCGTGCGACGAGCGGCGTTCCTTCGATTTCGACGAGCAGCTTGTTGATCGGCTGCATCCGCTGTGAGCGACCCGCGGCGAGCACGATCGCCGCGATGCGCCGTGGACCCGACGCAGGCGCCTGCGGCTCCGGCGGCGAGGTCATGGGCTCGCGTGGCCTGACCGCGCTTCGCCCTTGCGAAAGACCGCGACCAGCTCGGCGACGATCGAGGTCGCGATCTCCGCGGCGGTGCGCGCACCGATGTCGAGCCCGACAGGGCCGCGAATCCGTTCGAGCATGACCTCGTCGATTCCGCGCTCACGCAATCGTTGCAATCGTGATTGATGGCTGCGCCGGCTGCCGAGCGCGCCGACGTAGAAGGCGCCCCCGCGCAGCGCAGCCTCGAGCGCGGGGTCGTCGAGCTTGGGATCGTGCGAAAGCGTCACGACCGCGGTTCGCCGGTCGAGCGCTAGTCCGGTGAGCGCTTCGTCGGGCCACAAGTGCTCGAGGCGGACGCCCGGAAAGCGCTCTGGCGTGGCGAAAGCGCGGCGCGGGTCGACGACGGTCACCTCGAGGCCGTTCAGCGCGGCCATCGGCGCGAGCGTTTGCGCGACATGCACCGCACCCACCACCACCAGACGCAGCGTCGGCTCGAATACGTGAAGAAAGGCTTCGCGCTCGCCGAGGCGCACCACCGCGCTCTTGCCGTTGCGCAACGCCTCCTGAGCGGCAGTGTGCGGCGCGTCCGGGTCGAGCGTGTCTTCGCTTGGGTGCAACAGTCTCTGCTCGCCACTGGTGAGGTCGGTCATGAGCACAGCCGGCCGTCGTGCGGCGCGATCGGAGCGAATCTGCTCCAGGCGCGCGCGCTTCGCGGCATCGATCGAGTCGACCAACACCTCGATCCTCCCGCCACAGGGAAGCCCGGCTTGCCACGCCTCATCGTCGCTCACGCCGAGCTCGAGGCGACGCGGCGACCCGCCCGAATCCATCAGCTCGCGCGCTGCCTCGATCACGGCAACCTCGACGCAGCCGCCCGAGACCGAGCCGGCGAAGGCGCCATCGGGGCTCACCGCGAGCTGGCTTCCAGCTTGGCGAGGGGCCGAGCCCCAGGTCGACAGCACGGTCGCCATCGCAGCGCGCCCGTTGCGCTCGTGAAAGTCGCACGCCTGCTGCAACACGTCTTCGGCGTCGGTGGACATCGAGCCCACGCATGCAATAGACCAGGCCGGCGGAGCTGGCAATGGGCGACCATGGCGGTGCGAGCGTGTGGGACGTGACTGCGGCTCGCGCCGAGTTTCCAGCGCTGATCCCCGCGCCCGGACGCCCTCGGTTGTCGTACCTCGACAGCGCTTCGAGCACGCTTCGCCCGCGTGCGGTCCTCGACGCGCTCGCGTACGCGCACGCGCATCTCACCGCAGGGGTACACCGCGGCGTGTACGAGCTCTCGCAACGCTCGACGGATGCGTACGAGGATGCGCGCGCAAAGGTGGCTCGCTTCTTCGGCGCGCAGGCGAGCGAGATCGTGTTCGTGCGCAACACGACCGAAGCGCTCAACCTGGTGGCTCAGGCGTGGGCTCGTCCGCGGCTCCGCGCAGGCGACGAGATCGTGATCACGGAGCTCGAGCACCACTCGAATTGGCTGCCGTGGCAAGCCGTGGCTCGATTTTCGGGCGCGCGGCTGGTAGTCATTCCGGTCGACGCATCGGGGACAGTCACGATGGATGCGTTCGCGGAGCGGATCGGCGCGCGCACGCGCGTCGTCGCCCTGGCCCACGTCTCGAACGTGCTCGGAGTCGAGCTTCCCGTGCGAGAGGTGGTTGAGCTCGCACACGCGCACGGCGCGGTCGTGGTCGTCGACGGGGCACAGGCGGTGCCGCATCTCGCGGTCGACGTGAAGGCGCTCGGTTGCGACTTTTACGCCGCGAGCGGGCACAAGGTCTACGGCCCGAGCGGAGCCGGCGTGCTGTTCGGACGGAGCGAGCGGCTCGCGGAGATGGAGCCTTATCAGGTCGGCGGCGGAATGGTGGCCTCGGTCGGCGCCGCGGGCGCAACGTTCCTCGATCCACCTCAGCGCTTCGAAGCTGGGACGCCCGACGTGGCCTCCGCGATCGGGCTCGGAGCGGCCGTCGAGTATCTGCGCGCGTGTGACCGCAGCGCGCTCACCACACACGAGCGGCGTGTGCTCGCCTATGCGGAGCGGGTGAAGTCCGTGCCCGGCGTGAGGCTGCTCGGGTCGCCGCGCGAGCGCGTCGGGGTACTCTCGTTCGTCCTGGACGGGGTTCACCCACACGACCTCGGCACTGTGGCCGATACGCACGGCGTCGCGATTCGGACCGGCCACCATTGCGCGCAACCGCTGTTGGAGAAGCTCGGCCTCGGCGCCGCAGCCCGCCTCTCGGTCGCGCTGTACAACGACACCGATGACATCGATGCGCTGGTCGATGCCCTGCACCATGCTCGCGCGCTATTCGCATGAGAAGCTCCCGGAAG
>JBIOJD010000517.1:0-2725 GCA_044450485.1 Polyangiales bacterium
AAGGTGGGTAGGGTCACACCGCAGGGACGCCGCATGCAGGAGCAAACCCTGGAGTTACTTCGCGTTTTGCAGCTGAGCGAACGTGACGCCGGGACCTTCGGGCAGATCCAGGCACGCCTCCCCACCGAGCGCGCGCGGCTGACATCGGCCGACGATCGGAGCGCGCTCGCCGACATCAGTGAGCTGCTCGAGGTGTGGGCAGAAACCGCACCTCCCGAGCTCGCGGCCGCGGCCACGGTCGAAGCTGCGCAGATCGCGGACGAGGACCTCGAGCAGGCCGAGCGGGCGGTCACGCTTTACGCGCTGGCGCTGCAGCGCGCGCCCACCGCGCTCGACCCGCTGAAGAAGCTGGATGCACTGCTGTGCCGGCGGGGTGAGCGCGAACGACTCGAGGCTGCGCTCGAGAAGCACGTCGACGCCATGCGCACCGCGCCCGACGTGGACCCGCTCAGCATCGCGTTCGCGCTTCGTCGGCTCGGGCAGCTCCGCGCCGAACGCTCGACGGATCTGGGCCCCGCCATCGATGCGTACGAGCGCGCGCTCGATCTCGCGGCCGAGCCCGAGGCGATCTCCGAGCTCGCAGGCCTGTACGCCAGGCGCGGGAGCAACGGTGACGCCGCGCAGGCCGCGGAGCTGTACTCCACGCTCGGCGAGGCGCTCGGCGCAGAGCAAGGCGTGCCGATGCTCGAGCGCGCGCTCGATCTCGCACCGGGCCACGATGCGGCGCTCGACGTGCTCGAGACCTACGTACCGGCTGCGGAGCAACCTGCGCGGCTGCGCGCGCGCTGGGCTGCCTACGTCGACAGCTCCGAGAACGAAGCCGGCGTGGACCGGCGCCGCTTGCTGCTCGCGCGCGCGCACGCCGGTCTCGGCCGATATCGCGATGCGCTCATCTGCCTCGGGCCGTTGATCGACAAGAGCGATGCGGAGGCGCTGCGCCTGCAGGCCGCTTGCTTGTCGAGCTTGCAAGAGACCAAGGCCGCGGATGCGGAGGACGGCGCCGCGGTCCGACCGCCGACGCTGGTCGGGTTCCGCGTGCCCGCGCCCGACGACGAGCCGAGCGCGGCCGAGCCCGAGGCGGCACGTGCGGAGCGTACGTCTGGCGAAGCCAACGCGATCATGGTGCAGGGCGCTGCAGCCCCGAAGGAGAGTAGAGCAGCGGAGCAGCCGCTTGCGGCTGTCGCGATTGCTCCCACGTCTCGAGCGGCAAAGCCGGAGGCCGCCGCGCCCCGCGTGAGCGCAGCGCCGGCGCCTGCGGTCGCCGCGCCCAAGGAGCCTGCGCCCAAGGCGCCTGTCTCAGAGCGCCGCGCGTCCGGCACGGGGACCCGGACCTTTCCGCCAGCGCAGCGCCCCGCAAGCACCGCTGGAGCCAAGAGCGAACCTCAGCCGCAACGGGCGCCCGCTGCTTCATCTGCCGAGCGCGCTCGCGCGGTCGAGGCCGCACCCACGGTAAAGGCTGGCGCGGAGGCCAAGAAGCCGCAGAGCGAGGTGCGTCTTACCCGGGCGAGAGCTGCGCGCAGCGGTCATACCTTGGTGGGATTCCGCATTCCAACCGAAGGCGACGACGCGGCTGCGCGAGAGCTGTCCGGAGAGCCCCCGCCTCCGGTAGCCGAACAGCGTCCGACCAACGGCAGCTCGGCTACGCGATCTCGCGACGCAGCTTCGCGCCCGGCCAAGCAGCTTGCTCCGGCGGCGAAGGGTCCTTCTCCGCGCGCTTCGCAAGCGCCCGCGGCCCGTGCTGCGGAGCTGAAGGCGGCGAGCTTGCGCGTCTCGCGTGCGCCGAGCGTCGCCGCCGCAGCGCAGCCGGCTCCGGCGCCAGCCGCACCCGCAGCCCTACCCATTCGTCGCTCCGTGCCGCCGCGGCTTCCGTCGCGCGCACCAGCTGCTCCCAGCGTCGCGAGCGTGACGAGCGCGGAGCCGAGCGCCGCGGTGCTGGCTGCGGCAGAGACCGCGTATGCGGAGAGCGCGCTGCAGATCGAAGCTGCGGCACCGATCGCGCACAGCGCGCCGCCAGCCTTTGCAGCAGCAGCCCCCGCGCCGTTCGAGCCAGAGCCGCGCGAGAGCAGCGGCAACAAGCGCATGATCATCATCGCCGCAGGAGTCGCCGTGCTCGTCGCGGCCGTGTTCGTAGTCGCGCTTCGGAACAAGCCTTCACCGGTTTCTGCACCTAGCCACGGTGATGCCGTGGCGCCGCAACCGGCTGCCATCGCGACTGCGCCAGTCGCGCCGGCCGCCCCGCCGCCCGCCGAAGCGCTCGCGCCGGCGGTCGCGCCCACGCCACCAGAGCCGCCCAAGCTCGCCATTGCGCCCGAGCCCGAGAAGAAGCCCGTCAAGGCCGACGCGCAGCCCACGCTCAAAGCGGGTCGCGCGCACGTGGTCGGCGGCGGGCTCACCGCGCAGCAGATCGCGCTCGGTCTCGAAGACGCCCTGCCCGTGATCGAGCACTGCTACGCGACCGCGCTCAAGCACCATCCACAGCTTCAAGGCCGGATCGTGTTCGGCTGGACCGTTGGCAAGACCGGTCAGCCCTCCAAGGTGCGCAAGCTCACCGCCACGCTCGACGACGCCAAGCTCCTGCAGTGCAGCCTCGAGCCCCTCCGCAAAGCCCACTTCGCCAAGCCGAAAAAGAAGACATCCGACATCACCTGGCCTCTCGAATTCAAGAAGAGCTGAGCTGTTAGATAACGGGAAGGGCACGCGCCCTTCCCGCCCCGCCAGCCAAGCT
>JBIOJD010000518.1:0-2712 GCA_044450485.1 Polyangiales bacterium
AAGCTCGCCGGGGCCCACCCTCCCGCGAGGTTCGCTTCACGTCGTTGCGCTCACTCTGGGGCTTCAAGAGGTTCTGGCTTGAGCGAACGTCACGCCATCGGGTTCTTCGCGGGGCTCGGGTATGTGAGGCGCGGCGCGCGCTTCGTGTACCGGGAGCGGCCGGAGCTGGCTCGGCTGTGGCTGCCGCCTTTGGCCATCACGTTTGCAGGGTTGCTCGGCGTGCTGTGGCTCGTGTTGCACTTTCACGGCGCGGCTATCGACATGGTGTGGCCCCTGCCGCGAGGTGAGGGCTGGCTCGTGACAGTGGGGCGCGGCGTGCACCACGTGCTCGAGGCGGTCGCGACGCTCGTGCTCGGCGCTGCGGGCGTGGTCGCTGTGGCGCTGGCAGGCTCGGTCATCGCCGCGCCCTTCAACGACGCGCTGAGCGAAGCGGTGGAGGCTTCACGCACGGGAAGGCGCGGCCCGGGCGTGAGCATGCGTGCGATCGCGCGCGATCTCGTACGAGCCGTCGGTCTTCAGCTCGCCAAGCTCGCCTTGTACGCGGTGGTGATGGGCGCGCTCTTCTTGGTCGGGCTGGTGCTACCGGGCCTGGGCACCTTGCTGTCTCCCCCGGTCGGCTTCGCGATCACGGCGCTGTTCTTCGCGATCGATTACATGGACTGGCCTGCCAGCCACCACGGGCTGACGGGCCGCGCGCGGATGGCGTTTGCCCTGGGTCACCTCCGGCCAGCGCTGGGCCTCGGCACGGGGATTTGGCTGCTGCTGCTCGTCCCGCTGCTCGATCTACTGTTCATGCCGGCCGCAGTCGCGGGGGCGACCCTGCTGTTTCTCGACCTGCAAGCCGAGGCCGGGCGCCCGTGATTGCGCACGGCGGGCGAGCCTGGTAAGCGGCTCTCATCACAACGGAGAATCGGATCGTGAGCAAGCTCGATGTGTTGGTGTTGGCGGGGGATGGGATTGGGCCCGAGGTCACGGTGCAGGGCCTCGCGGTGCTCGAGCTCGCGTGCAAGCGCGGCGGGATCGCGCTCGCGATCGAGCAGGGTTCGTTCGGCGGTGCGAGCATCGACGCGCACGGCGAGCCGATCACGACTGCGGTGCTCGACCGCGCGCGCAAGGCCGACGCCGTGCTGCTCGGTGCGTGCGGCGGCCCGAAGTGGGACAACCTGCCCACCGATCGGCGACCGGAAAAGGGCTTGCTCGCGTTGCGGGCGCACATGGAAGTGTTCGCGAACCTGCGGCCGGCCAAGCTCTTCGCGGCGCTCGCGGACGCGAGCCCTCTCAAGGCCGAGCGCGCGCGGGGGTTCGACTTCATCGTGGTGCGCGAGCTGGTGGGTGGCCTCTATTTCGGCAAGCCGCGCTTCATCGAAGGCGAAAAAGGCAGCCGCAGGGGTGTCAACACGCTGACGTACACCGAAGACGAGATCAGGCGCATCGGCCGCGTCGCGTTCGAGACCGCGCGCCGGCGCAACAAGAAGCTCACCAGCGTGGACAAGGCGAACGTGCTCGAGGTGATGGCGCTGTGGCGCGAGGTCATGACCGGACTGGGCAAAGAATTCCCGGACGTGAAGCTCGATCACCTGTACGTCGACAACTGCGCGATGCAGCTCATCCTGCGCCCGACCGACTTCGACGTGCTCGTGACCGAGAACATGTTCGGCGACATCTTGTCCGATCTCGCCGCGGCCGCGACCGGCTCGATCGGCCTCTTGCCCTCGGCGGCGCTCGGCGAAAAGTGTGCGCTCTACGAGCCCGTGCACGGCTCGGCGCCCGACTTCGCGGGCCAGGGCAAGGCCAATCCGCTGGCCGCGATCATGACCATCGCGATGCTGCTCGAGCACACCGCCAAACGCAGCGATCTCGCGGCAGCGGTGAACGGCGCAGTGGAAGACGTCCTCGCCAAAGGCCTGCGCACGGGCGACCTCGCGCGCCCGGGCGAGAAGGTCATCGGCACCGCAGCCATGGGCGAGGCCGTGCTGGCCGAGGTTCAGCGCAGGCTGAGCTGAGCGGACGGGCTCGCGCAAGCTATGCGAACGTCATCTTGCCTTGATCGAGCACGACCTCGCCGCGCTCGTTCTTGGTCTGGAAGATGCAGGTCTTGCCGTCGACCCACATCGCAATCGTGAGCGCCTCGCCAGGAAACACAGGCTTCGAGAAGCGGCCTGCCATCGACTTGAAGCGCGCGGGATCCGAACCGCACAGCGTGTGCAGAAGCGCGCGGCCGGTGAAGCCGTAGGTGCACAGCCCGTGCAGGATCGGTCTCGGAAACCCAGCCCTCGCTGCGAACTCCGGATCGCTGTGCAGCGGATTGCGATCGCCGCTCAAACGGTAGAGCAGCGCCTGATCGGGTCGAGTCTGGTAGGTGACCTCGTGATCGGGCTTGCGGCTCGGCGGCTCGTTGACGGGCCCTGACGGACCGCGCTCGCCGCCGAAGCCACCCGCACCGCGGATGAACGCCGACGAGCGCGTTCTCCACAGCAGCTCGCCGGTCTTGGCGTCGACCGACTCGGTCTCACTCACCACCACCGCGCCTTTGCCCTTGTCGTAGATCGCCGCGATCTTGCCGGTCGCGCGCAGCGTGCCTTCCGCAGGCAACGCGCCGCCGAGCTCGATGCCCTGCTCGCCGTGAACCAGCATCGCGGGATTGAAGCTCCCGATGTTCTGCATCGGCACCGCGCCGCGCGCGCCGAGCACCACGGGCATCGTGGGCAGCAC
>JBIOJD010000519.1:0-2704 GCA_044450485.1 Polyangiales bacterium
GCGACGTGATCAGCGCCAGCGACGGGGCTTACTGCTTCCGTCATGAGGCATTGCGCGAGGCGTTGCACTCCGAGGTGTCGGAGCAGCGCAAGCTCGAGCTGCACCGGCGCATGGCGCATGCGATCCTCGCGCGCGATCCGCTCTACGTGTCGGAGCGGCTGGAGGCGGGGCTCCATCTGCTGCACGCCGGCGACGAGCGCGGCGCCCGCATGATCGGCGAGGCCGCTACCCGGCTGGCGCTCGGCCAGGAACCGCTCGGCGGTTGTGTCGAGGCGCTCGAAGCAGCGCTCGCGCTGTTTCGAATGCAGAATCGCAGTCCACACGAGATCGGCGTGCTGCTCGCTGCGCTCGGGCTCGCAGCCTATCTCGTCGATCGCCGTTTGGACCGACACACGGACGCCATCGTGCGGTCTTTCGAGCAGCTCGCTGGGCTGCGCCTGGCCGCACGCCTGCAGCCCCTGTTGGGTAAGCCCTTCGCGACCTTGATCGCGGTCGGTGTGTCTGCGGTGCGCTACGCGTTTTTGCCTCGACGCGTGCGCCACGCCAGCTTCGTCGTCACGATGCAAGCGTTCTGCGCCGGGATCACCGGGTTGTGCGGAAAGGCGGCAGTATGTCTCGACGGTCCCGCGATCGACGAGCTCCGCCGCGTGCTCGAGCCGCTGACCGTGCTGGGTAAGTACAGCGCTCTGGCTCTTGCCTACGACTACGTCTGTGGGCTGCGCTTGGTGACCGAGGACAAGGCCGCGCAGACCTACGAGCATTTCTTGGCTTTGGAGCAGCGGCTGCGCTCATCGCGTCTGATTGGGCTCACTCCGGAGGCGAGGCGACTGTTCGAAGGCGGGTGCCACTACGTGCTCGGTGTGCTCGAGAGCTTGAGGGGTGACAGTCGGGCGCTCGAGCGCGCGGCTGATCTGGAACGGACGGGTGTCGACGTGCACGAGCTGATCGCCGCCCAGCTGCGGTTGCAATATCACGGCTTCCGCGGCGAGACCGACCACGTGCGCGAAGCGTTCGCGCAGCTCGAGGCGCGAGCGATCGAGACCGGCAGCGCTTGGCAGGTCGAGAGCTGGGCCGCGATAGCCATCAACCTGTTCGGCAGCTTGTGGGGCGACGTGATCATGACCAAGCGCTCGCTCGACGAGACGGAACGCTTGAGCGCGGAGATACCTGCGCTCGAGCGCTATGCACGGAGCTCGCGCGCCACGTATCTCTTGCAGCGCGGCGAGCCCCGCGGGTGTGTGGAAGCGTACACTGCGATGTTCGCGAACGAGCGACCGCTCGAGCATGTGGGGTGGATCGTCTCCTGCGGTTTGCTGGCCGAGGCCCACAATCAGCTCGGCGAGCACGCGCGTGCCCAGGAAGTCTGTGAGCAGGCGCTCTCGCTGTCGGACACCGCTGACGCGGTGTACTACGCGCTGCGGTTACCGGCGGAGATCGCCCTATGCCACGCACTTGCTGCGCTGGGCCGGCGAGAAGAAGCTGCGACGCGCGTGGACGCGTTGATCGCGCGCTACCAGCGATCGGGTAGCCCGCTCGCGCTCGGGCTTCTGCACGACGCCGCAGCCCGCATCGCGTTCGCAGCCGACGATCGCAAGACCTTCACGCGTCATCTGAAGCAAGTCGAAGCTGCGTTCTCGCCGCTCGGCAACCCCACGCTGATAGCTCGGTACCGCAACCTGACCGAGCTCGGAGGCAGCGAGGGCGGCGTCGCCGCCACCATCGCGAGCATGCGCGAGCTCAAGGCCTTCGAGGCGGCGCTGAGCCATCAGACCGACCGTGCGCTGCTCGCCCGCCACATCCTGTCCTGGGTCATGGAGCGCTACGAGGGCTTCATCGCGTACCTGTTTGCGCGTGACCAAGCTGGGCCCCAGTTGCTCGCGGCCACTTCGGACGTGGAGCCGCGTGACGAGGTGGTCGCGGTCGTCCGCCGGAGCCTCGAGGCGCTCGGACGGCGGGGGGAAGACACGACGCACTGTGGGACCGAGCCGATCACCAACGCGGACGCCGGCGAGGTCGCGCACACGTACCTCCTGAGCTATCTCGACGAAGGCGACTTCCACGGCGAAGGCGCGATCGTCTTGGTTGGCCGCAGCGAGAGCGCGCCGCGCATTCGCTACGAGCTGCTCCAGGCGGCCGCGCAGCAGCTCCACCGCCTACGTCCGAGCACGCTGAGCGACGCCAGCACGTAGACTTTGCCGAGCTCATCTCGTGCCGCGCGGCCGCGCGGCCTTTCGCATATACTGCGCGACCATGTCGGGCCCAGCCGAACACCCGGGCGTGCTGTCCGCGATCGCGGCCGAAGCCGAGCATCAGGGCACGGTCTTCATCGCGCTCGGGCTGGTGCTGACCGCGCTGCTCGTGCGACTCGCCAAAGACAGCGCGGAGCTGCGCTCGCGCATGCAGGTCGTGGTGCTGCTCGTGTGCTCACACCTGTTGATCTTGCCGTTCACCGGGCTGGCGGCCGCGCGCGGCGCCGGTCTTGCGCTCGACCTGCGTTTGATCGGCGCAGTCGCCGGAACGCTCGCCGGCGTAGCCATGGTCGGGCTCGTGGTGTTCAGCGTGGTGCTCGGACGTACGCCCATCGCCGTGCCGCGCATCGTCCAGGACGTGGTGGTCGCCGTCCTCGGCATCGTGGCCGTGTTCGGCGCTGCGTCACGGACGGGCGTCAACCTCTCGGGCATCGTCGCGACCGGCGCGGTGCTCA
>JBIOJD010000520.1:0-2676 GCA_044450485.1 Polyangiales bacterium
AGTTACACCACGCCTCGCGAGGCCTACGCCGCGATCCTCCCCGCGTTCAGCGAGCTCTACGGCAAGTCCCACAAGCAGGCGCTGAGCTTCAATCAATCGTATCTCGGCAGCGGCGCGCAGGCGCGCGCGATCGCAAGCGGCTTCGAAGCCGACGTGGCTGCGCTGTCGCTCGAGCCCGACATCGAAGTGCTCCGCAAAGCGGGACTGATCCATCACGATTGGAAAGCAGGCCCGCACGCGGGCGTGGTGACGCGTTCGATCGTCGTGATCGGCGTGCGCGAGGGCAACCCGAAACAGATCCGCGATTGGGACGACCTCTGCAAGCCAAGGCTCACGGTGCTCACCCCGAACGTGCGCACGAGCGGCGGCGCGCGCTGGAACGTTGCCGCGATCTGGGGCGCGGCCATGCGCGGCAAGACGTCGGCTAAGGCTGGCGACAAGGAAGCCGCCACCAAGCTGCTCGCTGCGATTCTACGCAACGTTCACAACATGGACGCGGGGGCTCGCGAGTCGCTGCTGCAGTTCGAGCGCGGCGTGGGCGACGCGATCATCACCTACGAAAACGAGATCCTCGTCGGCCGCAACAACGGACAAAAGTACGAGTACGTGATTCCGAGCTCGACGATTCTGATCGAGAACCCCGCCGCGCTCGTCGACCGCTACGTGGACAAGCACGGCACACGCGAGCCGTCGCGCGCGCTGCTCGACTTCCTGGTGACGAAGGAGGCACAGCGCATCTACGCCAAGCACGGTCTGCGGCCGGTGGACGACGAAGTGGCGAAGGAAACAGCCTCGATCTTCCGCGCGCCGAGCGATCTGTTCACGATCCGCGATCTCGGCGACTGGGCTGGCTCGCAGCGCGAGGTCTTCGACAGCGGCGCGGGGTACGACCGCGCCCTGGCGCTTGCGAACGGAGGCTCGTGATGGGGCGAGCCGCAGATGCGCTCGCGCCGAACCGAGCGGAGCGCTTGGTGCGAAGCGCCGGCGTGATCTACGTGCTGTTTCTGGTCGCGCTGCCCTTGTGCGCGCTGGCGTGGTTCGGTCTGTCGGACGGTCTGCACGCGCTCGCAAACGTGGCGCGCTCGAACGTCGCGCGCGCTGCGATCTGGCTCACGCTGTGGACCAGCACGCTCGTGGGCGTGCTCGACGTCGTCTTGGGAACGATCACGGCGTGGGTGCTGGTTCGCTACGACGTGCCGGGAAAGTCCCTGGTCTCCGCGCTGATCGACCTGCCGTTCGCGATCCCGACTCTCGTCACGGGTGTGATGTTGGCGCTGCTGTACGGGCCGACGTCTCTACTCGGACACGAGCTCGTCGCGCTCGGGCTGCCGATCATCTTCGCACCACCGGGGATCGTGCTCGCTCTTCTGTTCGTGACGCTGCCGTTCGTGGTGCGTGCGGTCGAGCCTGTTCTGACAGAGATCGACGAGAGCGAAGAAGAGGCGGCCCTCATCCTCGGCGCCAGCCCCTTGCAGGCATTCGTCGCGGTGTACTTGCCGGCGATCGGCAAGCCCGCGATTTCGGCCGGCATTCGCGCGCTGGCTCGGGCGCTCGCCGAGTTCGGCTCGGTCGTGGTGGTCGCAGGCAACATGCCACTGCGCACCTTGACTGCGCCGGTGTTCGTGCTCGGCGAGATCGAGAGCGGAACGCCGCGCACGGCGGCGGCGATGTCCGTGGTGCTACTGGGCGTGGCGCTGTTGCTGCACGCGACTGCCCACACGATCGAACGGCGCGTCGGAGCACAGGATGGCGCGTGAGCCCACCGCGCGGCATCTGCTGATCGGGACGGCGATGCTCTACGTGGGGATCGTCCTGCTCGCACCGCTCGCTGGCATGGTCGCAGAGCTCGGGCACACGGGGCTCGCGGAGCCGCTGCGCGCACTGCTCGAGCCCGGCGCCCTGGCCGCATTGCGCATGTCGCTAGTGCTGACCGTGCTATCCGTCGCGATCAATTCGGTCGTGGGCGTCGTGCTCGCGATCGCGATCGTGCGGCACCGCTTCCTGCTGCGCACGGTCGTGAACGCGCTCGCGGACCTTCCTCTGGCGGTCTCGCCCGTGATGGTCGGTCTCGCGTTCTTTCTCGTATTCGGGCGCGACGGCTGGTTTGGCAGCACGCTCGAGCGTTTCGATCTGAAGGTCGTGTTCGCGTTCTCGGGCTTGCTGCTCGGCACCTCGTTCGTCGCGCTGCCCTACACGTTGCGCGAAGTGGCGTACGTCCTGCAGGAGCTCGGCACGAGCGAAGAAGAGGCCGCCGCGACGCTCGGTGCATCTCCTTGGCAGATCTTCGTGCGCGTCACTCTGCCGAACATTCGTTTTGCGCTCGGTTACGGTGTGGTCATGACGACGGCGCGCTCGCTCGGGGAGTTCGGCGCCGTGTTGGTGCTCGGCGGCAGCATCTCGGGACAGACCCAGACGGCGACCACCTTCATCCACGACGCGATCGAAGAGCGGGCCATGGGCAGTGCGTACGGGATGGCGCTCTTGCTGGCGGCCGCGAGCGTGTGTCTCTTGCTCGGCCTCGAGTGGGCCAAGCGCAGAAAGGTGCAGTAGCCAATGCGGATTCGGGTAGAGAACCTCAGCAAGAGCTTCGGCCGCTTTCGCGCCGTCGACGACGTGAGCTTTGCGGTCGACGAGGGCTCGCTCGTCGCGGTGCTCGGCCCGTCAGGCAGCGGGAAG
>JBIOJD010000521.1:0-2672 GCA_044450485.1 Polyangiales bacterium
CGGCGCTTTGTCGCATGCGCGGCCCAGGTCCGCAAGCTCGCCGCCCATTCCGGTCCCGAGCGTCCGGACCGGCGACCGGCACATGTGCTAGACCACGCGCGATGCCCGCGCTCGACGCAGCCGCCCTCGCCTTCGATCGAGAGCACCTCTGGCATCCGTACACGTCGATGCGTGCGCCGCTGCCGGTGTATCCGGTCGTGTCTGCGCACGGCGTGCGGCTGTCCCTCGCCGATGGTCGGACGCTGATCGACGGCATGGCCTCGTGGTGGTGCGCGATTCACGGCTACAACCATCCGGCGCTCAACACCGCCGCACGCGAGCAGCTCGAGCGCATGGCGCACGTGATGTTCGGCGGCCTGACCCACGAGCCCGCGATCGAGCTCGGCCGCCTGCTGTGCGGCTTGACCGGTTTGCCGCACGTGTTCTTCTGCGACTCGGGCTCGGTCAGCGTCGAGGTCGCGATCAAGATGGCGATCCAGTTCTGCCGCGCGCTGGGCAAGCCCGAGAAAGTCAGGCTGCTCACGGTCGCCGGCGGCTATCACGGCGACACCTTCGGCGCGATGGCGGTGTGTGATCCCGTGAACGGCATGCACCACATGTTCTCGGGCGCGTTGCACGAGCACGTGTTCGCGCCTGTGCCGAGCTGCGGCTTCGATCAATCATGGGACCCGAGCAGCAGCGCCGAGATCCAACGCCTGATCGCGAAGCACGCGCACGAGCTTTGCGCGGTGATCCTCGAGCCGATCGTGCAAGGCGCGGGCGGCATGCGCTTCTATCACCCACGGTATCTCTCCGCGGTCCGAGCGGCGTGGGACGCCCACGACGTGCTGCTGATCGCCGACGAGATCGCAACCGGCTTCGGCCGCAGCGGCAAGCTCTTCGCGTGCGAGCACGCAGGCGTGAGCCCCGACATCCTGTGCCTCGGCAAGGCGCTCACCGGCGGCTACATGACACTCGCTGCGACGCTGTGCACCGCGCGCGTCGCAGAGGGAATCGGCCGCGGCGAAGGCGGGGGCGCGCTGATGCACGGGCCCACCTTCATGGCGAACCCGCTCGCGTGCGCGGTTGCGATCGCCAGCGTGCGCACGCTGCTCGAGCAAGACTGGCAAGGTCGCGTGGCGCAGATCGAAGCGCAGCTCCGCGCCGAGCTCGAACCGTGTCGTAGCCAGTCCAATGTCGCAGACGTCCGCGTGCTCGGCGCCATCGGCGTAGTCGAGATGCGGCAGCCGGTCGACGTCGCCAGCGCACAGCGGCGGTTCGTGGAACGCGGCGTGTGGATCAGGCCCTTCGGCAAGCTCGTGTATCTGATGCCGCCGTACGTGATCGAGCCGCCGGAGCTGTCGCAGCTCACCGCCGCGATCGTCGAGCTCGCATCCGGCTGACCGGCCACACGCGACGGCGTCACATGCGGTGGAACTCTGTGCCGTCGAAGGAGACGACGAACGCAGCGCCGCAGACTTCGCTCGAGCGCGAGGCGTCGGCGATGGTCAAGAACACTTGACGCTCGTCGTTGCCCCACAAGCCGGTGATGGTCGTGTTCTGGGTCGTCGCACACGCCCAGTTGCCTAGCGACGTCAGGTTGGCGCCGTCCCAGCGCGCGAGCTGCATGCCGGTGTGGATGTAGACGCTGCTGCCAGCGCCCCAGATGCCGCGAATCGGAGTGACCGCGCTGCAACTCACTCCGCCGAGCTTCCCGATCTCGGTCCAGCTCGCACCGTCATAGTGCAGCACGCGGCCTTGCTCGGTGCCGACCCACACGTCATCCGTCGTCTTGGCCCACACCGCGCTCAGGTGCTCGAGCGTGCCGGGGTCGTCGAGCGTCCATTGGCCTTGCTGCAAGCGCAGCACGGTGCCTGAGCGCCCGACCGCGATCACGGTTTGGCGGTCGGCCCACAGCGCCACGACCGGGTAGGGGATCAGCGCTGGGGCCGAGCGCCAGTGCGTGCCGTCGAAGATCAGCAAGCGCGTACCGCCCATGACCGCGTAGGTGAGCGTGGCATCGACCGCGAACACTGCCTGTACTGGATCGACGTCGTTGCACTCGAGCGCGGCTCCACGGACCACGCCGAGAGCGCACGCCCCGCCCGACGGCGGGCCCATCAGCTTGGGATCGGGCGGCATCGTGTTCAACGACTGCACGTTGGTCGGGTCGTTCAGAAACAGCGCCGAGCTTCGCACGCCCGTGATCTCGAACGCCCCGTACACCGAGGAATCGTCGAGCGTCTCCTGCCACCCGCTGCCTTCGTTGTGCCAGATCGTGGTGCGCGGATTCGAGTCGGCAGCGCCCGCATCACTCGGACTGATCAGCACGCCCGCGTCGTCTTCGAGGCCGAGCCCGACCGGGGAAGGCGAGAGCAGCGTCCCGCTGACGGCGACGAACACGCCGCGGTCACTGCTCCACACGTCGAGCCCGACGATGGCCGCGTACCCGCTGCACAGTGACCCCGAGCTCTGCTTCCAGCCCGACGCGCCGACGTGATCGAACGGCGGTGTCCAAGGTAGAGACTGCGCCGACGATGGCTGCGTCACCATACACATACTGCACGGGCCAATGCCAAAGCCGCCGTCGAGCACCATCGGGAACGACATGAAGCCCGACGTGGCCGGCAAGGTGCCCGCATCGAGGCTCGCGCCGGGAAACATGGCGCCGACTCCAGCCCCGCTCACCCCCG
>JBIOJD010000522.1:0-2656 GCA_044450485.1 Polyangiales bacterium
CGTTCAACGTGGCTGGCGGCCGCTGCGAAGCGTGTCGGGGAGAGGGCGCCGAAACGGTCGAGATGCAGTTCCTCGCCGACGTGAGCTTCAGTTGTCCCGAGTGCGGCGGCAGGCGCTTCGTGGGTCCGATTCTCGATGTGAAGCTCGAGAGCACCAATGTAGCCGAGCTCCTCGAGCTGAGCGCGGACGTGGCCCTCGAGCGCTTCAAGGCCATGCCGGACGTCGTGGCCGCGCTCAGACCGCTCGTCGAGGTCGGCGCGGGCTACCTGCGCCTCGGCCAGCCCCTCAGCGCGCTGAGCGGCGGCGAAGCACAGCGCCTGAAGCTCGCAGCCGCGATCTCGAGCGCAGGCAAAAACGCTCTGATCGTGCTCGACGAACCGACCGCGGGCTTGCATGGCAGCGACGTGGAGCCGCTGCTCGCATGTCTCGAACGCTTGGTCGACGCCGGAAACACCGTAGTCGTCATCGAGCACGACATGCGAACGGCCGCACGAGCAGACCATGTCATCGACATGGGTCCGGGTGCGGGCGCGGCCGGCGGCATGATCGTGGCCGAAGGCTCACCCGAGGAGGTCGCTGCGAGCGCCGAGTCCGTCACGGCGTCACACCTCCGCGCAGTCCTGTCGGGCGCCGTACCGGTAGAGGAGCGTACGCGGTCCGGGCAACCGCGCGCGGCCGCGAACACAATCGCCGTGCGCGGCGCACGCGAGCACAACCTGAAGAACGTCGACGTCGACATCCCGCGCGACGAGCTCGTCGTGGTGACCGGCCCGAGCGGCAGCGGCAAGAGCACGCTCGCATTCGATGTCGTGTTCGCGGAGTCGCAGCGGCGCTATCTCGAGACGTTGTCCCCGTACGTGCGCCAGTACCTGAAGCAGCTCCCGCAACCCCAAGTCGACCGGGTGGACGGCGTGCCACCGGGCGTCTCGCTCGAGCAGCGCCAGACCGCAGGCGCGAAGAACTCGACCGTGGCCACGGTCACGGAGGTTGCCCATCACCTCCGCCTTCTCTATGCGCGCGTGGGCCTGTTGAGCTGCCCGACCTGTGCGATTCCGATTGCGCCGCGTCCGCTCGAGGCACTGTTCGCCGACGTGAGCGCTCGGCATCGCGGTGCGGAAATCGACGTGCTCGCCCCCGTGATCCGCGGTCAGAAGGGCGCACATCGCGAGCTGCTGGCCCGCGCCTACACGGACGGCGTCCGGCGCGCGCGTGTCGACGGTCGCCTGCGCGAGCTCGAGCCCGGCATGTCGCTCGACCGCTACCGCGAGCACCATATCGAACTGCTGCTCGGTTCCGCCCGTGCCGGGACGCCCGAGCTGCGCGACTTGCTCGCGCGCGCACTGCGGGCGGCTGGGGGTAGCGCGCGGATCATGACGGGGCGCAACGAGCTGCTGCTGTCGAGCGAGCGCGCATGTCCGAAGTGCGGCACTGGATATCCGGAGCTCGATCCCCGCTTCTTCTCGTTCAATACGAAGCAAGGCGCGTGCGCAGAGTGCGAAGGCGCCGGCTATGCCGAGCTCGAGTCGCGCAAACGCACGGCTGAGCCGGTGCGGGTGGTCTGTGCGAGCTGCGGTGGGCGAAGGCTGTCGGGGCTCGCGCTGCACACGCGGGTCGACGGCGCGTTGATCACGGATCTCCTCGAGCGCAGCGTCGATGACGCGCATCAGAGGATCTCGAACATCGTGCTAGCGGGCCGCGAGCTCGAGATCGGGGCGCTTCCCCTACGCGAGATCGCAACGCGGTTGCAGTTCTTGCAACGCGTGGGGCTCGGCTATCTGGCGCTCGACCGCCCGGCGTGGACGCTGAGCGGCGGCGAGATGCAGCGCGTGCGCCTGGCTGGGCAGCTCGGCAGCGGTCTCACCGGCGTGCTCTACGTGCTCGACGAGCCGACGATCGGCCTGCATCCGCGCGACACCGCACGTCTGCTCGCAGCGCTCCGGGAGCTGGTGGCAGAGGGTTGCTCGGTGCTGGTCGTGGAGCATGACGCAGACACGATTCGGGCTGCCGACCACGTGATCGACGTGGGCCCGGTGGGCGGGCAGCAGGGCGGGTACATCGTGGCGGCGGGCTCACCGCAAGCGCTGCTCGCCGACCCGAGCTCGGTCACGGGTCGCTCGCTCGCGCGGCCGCCGATTCTGCCGGCACAGCGGCGTCCGGTGGGGAAGGGCGCCTTCATCGAGCTCGTCGGTGCGCGCGAGCACAATCTGAAGGACGTGCGCCTGCGCGTGCCGCTCGGCAGGTTGTGCGCCGTGACCGGAGTCAGCGGCTCGGGCAAGAGCACGCTCGTGCGCGAGGTGTTGCTGCGCGCGGTTCGTGCCGAGCTCGGCCTCGCCACCGACGAGCCGGGCGCGCACGACCGAGTGCTCGGTGCGCGGGGCGTCAAGCGCGCGGTCGAGGTCGATCAGAGCCCGATCGGGCGCACTCCGCGCTCCGTGCCCGCAACTTACGTCGGCGTGTGGGACGAGATCCGCAGGCTGTTCGCGAGCACCGCCGAGGCCCGTGCGCGTGGCTACGGTGCATCGCGCTTCTCGTTCAACGTGGCCAAGGGCCGCTGTCCCGAGTGCGAGGGGCAGGGCTCACTCAACGTGGAGATGTCGTTTCTCCCCGACGCGCAGCTGCTCTGCGAGGAATGCGGAGGCATGCGTTACGATCCGGA
>JBIOJD010000523.1:0-2655 GCA_044450485.1 Polyangiales bacterium
AGGCCCAATCGACCGCGATCAACGACACGCTCAAGCTGAGCCCCCTGCACGTCGACGCGCGCATGGCCGAGGCGCGCGTGCTGTGGATGCAAGGCAAAGAAGAGCGCGCGCAGCACCTGTTGCGCGTGGCGCTCGGTCTCGATCCGACCGAGGAGGATCAGTACCTCTCGAGCTCGAAGCTGGCCGCATCCGAAGGCTACGCGTTGCTCGGTTACATGCACGAGACGCGGGGCCGGCTGCACATGGCGCGCGAGGCGTACGAGCAGTCGCTCGCGGCTGATCCCTACCGGGTGGACGCATTGCTCGGTTCCGGACGCGTGCTCCTGCGCGACAAGCGCTACGCAGATGCGCAAGCGCGCTTCGAATCGGCGCTGAGCGCTGCGACCAAGGGCGGACAGAACCCGACCGTGCTGAGCGGGCGCAAAGCGGACGCCGAGGCCAAGCTCGGCATCGGGCGCGCGCTGCTGGCGCTGCAACACGGTCCGGAGGCCAAGCAGAAGCTCGACCAGCTCAATGCGCAGTTGCCGAACGACCCCGAGGTCATCCTCGCGCTCGGCGAAGCAGCGAACCTGCTCGGCAATGCCGAGGACGCGGAGAATCAATACCGCAAGTCGATCGAGCTCGCGCCCAAGCGCTTCGATGGCTACTTGGCCCTCGCCCAGTTCTTCTTCAAGAAGGGCGACGCGGGTAAGGCGTCCGAGGTGCTGAACGATGCCGCGTCCAAGGTCGACGAGACGGCCGAGATGCGGCGGATGCTCGGTCAGAGCGAGTTCGCGCGCAACCGTCTGGAGAGCGCGATCCACGAGTACCAGCGCGCGCTCGAGCTCGAGCCGCAAGACGTCGATGCGATGTTCGGGATGGCGATGGCCCAACGCAAGCACGGCGACCTCGACCAAGCGGAGAAATCGCTGAACGAGATCGCCAAGCTCTCCCCGGGCTACGCAGGTCTCGCGGAGCAGAACGGGTTGTTGTTCGAGTCGCGCGGGAACTTCGCGAAGGCCGTGGACGCCTACACCACCGCGTTGGCGAAGGACCCTGGTGACGACGGCCTGCTCTTGCGCCTCGGCGCCGCGCAGGTGTCCTCCAGCCAGTTCGACGCGGCCGAGCAGACGCTGGCCAAGGTGATCCGCGATCTGCCGAACTCGGCCGAGGCCGAGTACTTCATCGGCCGCGTCGCCTTCGGTCGTGGCCGCACGCCCGATGCGCTCACACACTTCGACCGCGCGGTGAGCCTCGACGGCACCAAGGGCGAGTTCCATTTGTACGTGGCTCGGGCATCGCTCGAGATGGGCAACCTCGGGCGCACGCTGGAAGAGATCCAAGCGGCGCTCGGGTTCGATCCGAACCTCGGTGACGCGTATTGGGTTCGAGCCGTGGTTCGCCTGCGCATGGGCGCGGTCAAAGACGCGCTCAGCGACTTGAGCAAGGCGCTCAAGCTCAATCCTGCGCGCTTCGACGCCTACGCGGTGCAGGGCGATTGTTACGAGCAGCTCCGGCAGATGCCGGAGGCGATGCGCGCCTACCACATCGCGCTCGACAAGGAACCGACGCGCGGCGAGTGGTGGTACAAGCTCGCGCTGCTGCAGGCCGACATCGGCGAGCGCAGCGACTCGGAGGCCAGCGGCAAGCGCGCGCTCGAGCTCGGGGACAAGGTCGACCAGATGCCCTACTGGCTGCCCGACGCCTATCGCCTCGCCGGCGAGAACGCCGAAGCGCGCTCGGATCGCACGTCGGCGATTCGCATGTACAAGCGCTACATCGAGACGGCGAACACCGCGGCGATCGATCGCTCGGAGATCGAAAAGAAGCTCAAAGGCTGGGGCGTGCAGCTGGAGGAAGAGTAGAAGCCGCGATTCACCCCTCGGAAGATGGGCGGAAGGTGGTGGCTTCGAAGGCGTGCGGCAACAAGGCGTCGCTTTGCAGCGCGAGCTCGCGGCCGGTGTGGCCGTAGCAGCGTAGCTCGAAGGCTGGGGGGAACTCGCACAGCACTTGGCGGCACGCACCGCACGGCGCAGGGGGCGCATCGCCCGAGCAAACGACCACCATCGCGCGCACCTGCCGCACGCCGCTGCCGACGGCGCTCGCGATCGCGTTGCGCTCCGCGCAGACGGTCAAGCCATAGCTCGCGTTCTCGACGTTGACACCGACGAAGACGCGACCGTCGGGCGCGAGCAAGGCTGCGGCCACGCGGAAGCCGGAGTACGGCGCGTAGGCATGACCGAGCGCGGCTTCGGCCGTCGCCCGCAACGCCTGCCAATCGACGCCGGTGCTCATGCGCGTTTCTCCGCCGCGAGCGCATCGAGCACGCCGGCCATCAAGGCCAAAAATCGCGCGCGCACGGTCTCCGCGGTGGCCTGCACCTCGTCGTGCGTGGGCGCGCTCGCCGCGAGCCCCGCCGCACGGTTGGTGATGCAGGACACGCCGAGGCAACGCGCGCCCATGTGCCGCGCGGCGATCGTCTCGAGCACCGTGCTCATGCCGACTGCGTCCGCGCCGAGCGTGCGCAGCATGCGAATCTCGGCCGGCGTCTCGTAGCTCGGTCCCAACAGCCCGGCATACACGCCCGAGCGCAGTGCCCCGCCGTGTGCGTGCGCGACGCGCTGCGTCAGCTCGCGCAAGCCGGGATCATACGCGTCGTTCATGGAGGGAAAACGC
>JBIOJD010000524.1:0-2642 GCA_044450485.1 Polyangiales bacterium
CGCCCACACCGCGCGCCCCGAGGCCTGCCCCGACCACCTCGCGGCCAGCCCCGTCGATCGCGGCGCGCCCGACCCCCGCACCTGGCCAGCAGGCGGCCGAGCCAGCCCCTGCGCCGGCAGCCGAGGGAGGCGGCACCGGAACGCTCCGTGTGCAGACGCGGCCGTGGTCCAACGTGCTCGTCGATGGAAGAATGGTCGGCACCACGCCGCTCATGAACGTGCCCGTGAGCGCCGGCAGACACACCCTGACCTTCGTCAACGACGATTTCGGGATCCGAAAGACCGTCAAGGTTCAGATCGAGGCGGGCCAAGTCCTGACCCAGGTGCTGACCCTGACCGAGTGAGTCGCAAGGGCTGGTGAGTCGCGACGGGAGCGCTCGACCCGGGGTGACGAGCGTATCTCGGCCGAGCAGGCGTCGTGCTCACTCGACGCGGTCGCGCACGATCAGCAGCGGGTCGAGCACCAAGCTCCCCTCCACGATGTTCGCTGTTCGCTCGAAGCGAGAGAGCACGCCGTCGCCGTCGAGGTCGCCCTCGGCGCGTACACGCAGGCTTGGCGAGTCGGGCTCGCTGGAATCGAGATCACATCCGGAATGCTCCGGTGCCAGCGTGTAGCGGTAGCGGATCGGGATCGCGGGTGCGTAGCCAATCGCCCGCCATGTACCGGAGCCCGGCGTCGAGGAATCAGCGAAGTCGACGGTCACCGGAGCCGATGAGGGTTTTTCCGGTGTGGGGCCCGCAGGCGATGGCAGACAGTGCGAACGAATCGTCGGCGGGCGTTCGGTCGCCTGGATGCGCGCTCCAAAGGTAGCGCGCGAAGGCGGCGCTGCGGGGGCGGTCACCGACTGCGGTGCCGCGTAATACGTTGCCGCCGCGTCGTAGATGCGCTGCAATTGCTCCGGGGCTTCCGCCATCTTGCTGGTTCGGAGCGCGCGAACGAACGTCGGGATGCCGACGGCCAGCAGCACGCCGAGCAAGCTCAACACGACCGCGACTTCGATCACCGTGAAGGCGGCGCGAGCAGACCGTTGTGGCATGAGCACGGGGCGCAGTGTGCGGCGGCGCAGGGCGCTCCTCAAGCGCCACGACGCCACGTCGGGGCGACCACGTCGACATTGGAGCACTTCTCAGCGATCGGTCTCTTGCGCGAAGCGCTCTGCGAGAGGGTCGAAGCGGCGCAGCAACAAGGCCGTTCCGTCGAACGGTGGCTTGTGGCCGACGAGCAGGTACAGCCCCGCATCCAGATAGGGAAAATCGTGCATGCGCGCTGCTTCGAGCTCCTCGCTGGTCCGGCGAAACGCCTCGGCGTAGGAAGCGCTCTTTAGATCGGCGAGCTCGGCCTCGATGCGTCGCTTCAGCTCTGGATCCGAGATTTGCGCGTAAACCTCCTCCAGGTGCGCCATTTCCTGCTCCCGCTGTCCGAGCTTGGCGAGCTCACCTGCGGTGGCGAGGCCAAGCCACGGCGGTCCGGCGCCGCGCAGCGCCGCCACCTCGAGTTGGGCGAGACCGCGCTGTTTGGCCTCTGCGATCTCGCCAGGGTCGTGGACTAGCGCGGGCAGCTCGTAGAGGTAATCGGCTCCGAGCGTCCAAGCCAGCTCTCCGTCGTCGGGGAAGAGCTTCACACCGCGCTCGAGATACGCGATCACGCGTTTGGCGTCGCTCTCGGTCACCGTCCCAGTGCGATACAGCGCGCAAGCCGAGACCCACGGGTAGACGCGCCTGAACTGCGGGTCGAGGGTGAGCATCGCATCGACATAGTTGTAGAGGTTCTTGACCTCGCCGCGATGCATGAGCTCGTCGCCGAAGTAGATCAGCGCCCGGAGCCAGATCAAGTCAGCCAGCGCCTCGCGGTGGCCGAGCGAGAACACCGGCAGCCACGCCGGCGGAGGCAGATAGTACGCATCCTCGTAGCGCTGGGTGGCCAGGTAATGCGCCTGCCCCTGCCGACGTGCCGTTTGTACGATGGAAGCCGCGCAGACCAGCAGGACCGCGACGAACAAAGCCCGCGAGCCCGAGCTACGCACGATGCAGCGAGTCTCCCGTCGAAGGTACCCGAGCGTCCAGAAAAAAAGAGCCCCGGCGGAAGGCCGGGGCTCTTTCAGCCACCGAGGCTGTGGTCGAAGTTACTCGATCTCGTTGGCGATGTAGAAGCCGCGCGAGTGGTACAGCGTGTTGTCGTCGTCGACGCGCACCGCGAGCTCGAAGGTGCTCAGGATGGTGTCGCCGTCGAGGTCGCCGTTGGCGTAGAACGTGTAGACGTCGACGCGGCTCGAGACAGAACAGGCGCCAGTGGCCGCGCTGCTTGAGATGCCGTAGCCGTAGTACACGTAGTCGGCGATCTTGAAGCCGAGCGCGGTCGAGTTCGGCGGCGCAGCGTACTGCTGCTTGTCCGGACCCGGGGTGGTGGGGTTGATGGCGTCGGTGCCGACGACGCAGTACGACGAGTTGGTGGCGGCCGCGCCGCGGCCGGTACGCTCTTGGCTGAAGTACGACGAGGCCGACTTGAACATCGAGTTCAGGTTGCCGGTCGCCTCAGAGGTCTTGGAACGGCGCACGTAGCCGATGAAGGCCGGAATCGCGAGCGCCGCGAGGATGCCGAGAATCGCGACGACGATCATCAGCTCGATCAGCGTGAAGCCTGA
>JBIOJD010000525.1:0-2629 GCA_044450485.1 Polyangiales bacterium
CGCCTGCCCGAGCGCCATCCGAAAGGCGAGCGAGCCGAGGGGCAAGAGCGTCCAAGCTTTGCCATAGAGGCCGGTCAGCGGGTGCCCAGGCGGGTGCGCGATGTCTAGGTTGACGGCCGCCTCGACGAACTCGCCACCGTCGAGCCAGTAGCCCCCGCCACTGGCCGTCAGCAAGTACACGACGCAAGGCACGCCAGCCGCAAGCGTCAGGGCAGTGGTTCGGCGCACGCGCAGAAGTCTCCCAAACCTGGCAAGCACGGGTCAACGTCGCGCGCCCGAGAACATCTTCAATTGGCACGTTGGCCAGCGCGGGGTACGATCGCTCGCACGTGCGCACCGCTGCGCGCGCATCCGCTCATGAACGAACCGGTGCAACTGAAGGCGCACGACGACGTGGAGCTGGTGGCTCGGCTCGCGGAAGCGCGCCGGCAGATCGTGGAGCAGTTGCGGCGGCGGATCGTCGGCCAGGACCGGGTGATCGAGCTGCTGCTGGTCGCGCTCTTCGCCAGAGGCCACGGCTTGCTCGTCGGCGTGCCGGGCTTGGCCAAGACCTCGCTCGTCACGAGCCTCGCGCAGGCGCTCTCGCTGCGTAGCAACCGGATCCAGTTCACCCCGGATTTGATGCCGGCCGACATCACCGGCACCGACGTGCTCGAGCACGATCCGGACAGCGGCCAGCGCCACTTCCGTTTCGTGCCGGGCCCGGTCTTCACCAACGTGTTGCTTGCAGACGAGATCAACCGCACTCCACCCAAGACGCAGGCAGCGCTGTTGCAAGCCATGGAGGAGCAGCGCGTCACCGTGGGCGGCGTCACGCATCCCATCGAGGCACCGTATCTGGTGTTCGCGACCCAGAACCCGATCGAGCAGGAAGGCACCTATCCGCTGCCCGAGGCGCAGCTCGATCGGTTCATGCTGCAGATCGAAGTCGGGTATCCGTCTGCCAAGGACGAGCTCGAGATCGTGCGCCGTACGACCGCCCCAGACACGCAGGGCGTGAGCGCGGTGCTGTCGCGACCGGAAATCCTGTGGCTACAGGATCTCGTCCGGCGCGTGCCCGTGGCCGACCACGTGATCGCGCACGCAGTCCAGATCGCGCGCGCGTCGCGCCCCGAAGAACCGACGGCGCCGGAGGTCGTTCGCCACTATGTAGCCTATGGCGCGGGCCCGCGCGCCAGCCAGGCGCTCATCCTGGGAGCCAAGGCGCGCGCGGTGCTCGAGGGCCGCTACGCCGCCGAGGTCGAGGACGTTCGCGCCTTGGTCCCCGAGATCATGCGGCATCGACTGGTGATGAACTTCCGGGGCGAGGCGGAAGGCGTATCGCCGCTGCGAGCGCTGCAAGCGATCATCGCGGAGCTCTCCGCATGAGCGACCCTGCCGGCACCGAGGTGCTGGACCAGGAGGTCGTGCAGCGCGTCGCCAGCCTCAGGTTCCGAGCTCGGCGCGCAGTGGAGGGCTTGCGCTCGGGCGTACACCGCAGCCCGCACCGCGGCGCGAGCGTCATCTTCGCCGAGCACCGCGAGTATCGCCCCGGCGATGATCTGCGCCTGCTCGACTGGCGCGCGTACGCGCGCAGCGATCGCTACACGGTCAAACGCTTCGAGCAAGAGACCCACTTGCACGCCCATCTGCTGTTCGACGTCTCTGCTTCGATGGCCTACGACGGCGGCGACCCGGCGCTCGACAAGCGCGCCTACGCCGCGACCGCGCTCGCGGCGGTCGCCTTCGTGCTACTCGGACAAGGCGATGCAGTCGGGCTGCTCACCCTCGATGCAACGCCGGGCAAGAGCGTTCCCGCGCGGGCCCACCCCGGGCAGCTCGACGCGATCTTGGGATTGCTGGCGGAGCCACCGCAGTCGAGCACGCCGACGGATCTGAACGCGGCGCTCACGGCCTGCGGCGAGCGGGTCGGGCGTCGTGGCTTGGTGGTCCTGGCCAGCGATCTGCTCGATCTCTCGCCGGTCGCGCTCGAGCCGCTGAGCCGCCTGCGCGCGCTGGGCCACGACACGATCGTGTTCCATGTGATGCATCCGCACGAGCTGGATTTCCCGTTCGAAGAGCGCGCCCGCTTCATCGATCCCGAGAGCCAGGCCACGCTCGACACCGACCCCGCCGCCGTGCGTGAAGCGTATCTCGCCGAAGTGAAGGAGTTCGTGCTGTCGTGCCAGCGGCGCTGCACGGCGGCCGGCGCACGCTACGTGCTCGCACGCACCGACACCCCGGTGCAAGAGGCGGTCGCCGAAGCGCTGAGCAAAAAGACCCGACGCGCATGGGCCTAGAGACGCCGCTCGCGCTGCTCGGACTGCTGGCGGCTGTGCTGCCCTGGCTCGCACATCGCGTGAAGCGCCGTGACCTCGTGCCTTCGCCGCTGCCCACGCTCGCGCTGCTGCGCAAGGCCGACGCACGCAAGCGCCGGAGCCGCGGCCTCACGGACATCGTGCTGCTCGCGCTGCGGGTGGCGATCGTGATCGCGGCGAGCATCGCGCTGGCCGCGCCTTATGCCGTCGCCCGTTTGAGCTTCGGAGATGGTCGGGTCGCGAGCGCCGTGATCGTGGTCGACGACTCGCTTTCGATGATGCGCCGCGACGGCAGCGAGACCCTGCTGCAGCGCGCGATCGAGCGTGCTCGC
>JBIOJD010000526.1:0-2593 GCA_044450485.1 Polyangiales bacterium
GATGCGCGCTTCAGTCGCGCTGTCGACGTTGGCGGTGGCTTCGTCGAGGATGATGATGGGCGCATCGCGGTACAGCGCGCGCGCGAACGCGATCAGTTGTCGCTCGCCAGCCGAGAAGTTCTCGCCGCGCTCGTTGACCGGTGCATCGATTCCGCCCGGCCGATGTTCGAACAGGTCGTAGGCGTCGACGCGCCGCAGTGCGGCTTCGACCCGTTCGCGATCGGGGATCTCGTCGCCCACCGCGACGTTGCTCGCGATCGTGCCGGGAAACAGGAACACATCCTGCGGGACCACGGCGAAGCTGAGCCGCAGCGCGTGCCGTTCGAGCTCGCGGGCGTCGCGACCGAAGACCCGCACCGCGCCCGCGCTCGGCTCGTACAGACGTAGCAGTAGCGATGCCAGCGTGGACTTGCCGGCGCCCGTGGGCCCGACCACCGCGACTTTTTCCCCACGCCGCACGCTGAAGCTCAGATCGTGCAGCACGGGCACGCCCGGCTTGTACTCGAAACTGACGTCGTCGAACGCGAAGGCGCTGTCGTCAGCCGACGCCGTCGCTCCGCTTGCGGGCTTCGCCGGGGCATCGGCCTCGCCCCCGAGGTCGAGCAGCCCGAACACGCGCTCCGCGCCCGCCATCGCGTTCTGGAGCAGCGTGTAGCGCTGAGCGAGCGCCGAGATCGGCTCGAAGAACATCATCAGGTAGGCGTTGAACGCCACCACCGTCCCGAAGCTGACCGGCCTGTAACCGAGCGAGACAACGATCGAGGCTAGACACACCGAGGCGACCATCTCGATCGCCGCGTCCTGCAGTGCGTCGTACTTGATCGACGCGATGTTGGCTTCGCGATACGCGCGGTTGATCTGATCGAATTCGGCGGCGGCGGCCTGCTCGCGGCAGAACGCCTGCACCACCGCCATGCCCGAGACCTGCTCGTTCATGTTGGCGTTCATCTGTGCGGTCTTGGCGCGGATCGCCCTGAATGCCTCGCGTGCACGGCGCCGCACCACCGAGACCAGCAACGCGACCACCGGCGCCGCTCCGAATCCGATCAGCGACAAACGCCAGTCGAGGCTGACCATCACCGCCACGATGCCGACGAGCTTGATCAAATCGACCACGGCATTGAGCGCGCCCGACGCGAACAGCTCGAGGATCGCGTCGATGTCGTTGGTGACGCGCGTGACCAAGCGTCCGACGGGCTGCCGGTCGAAGAACGCGAGCCTACGACCCTGCAGGAACGCGAAGACGTCGCGGCGTAGATCCGCGAGCGCACGCGCGCCCGAGATCTGCACCGTGTACACCTGCACGAAGGCCACCACTTGCTCGAGCACGATGACGAGCGCGAACGCGATGCCGCCTCGCAACAGCACCGCCGGGTCTTTGGCGAGCGCGCCCTGGTCGATCGTCACGCGCATCAAGTAGGGACGGGCGAGCGAGAGCCCAGCGATGAGCACACCGAGCCCGATCGAGAGCCACAGCCACCTCTGGTACGGCCGCACGAAGGGCCACAGCCGCGCGAGCAGCCGTGCGTCGTAAGCCTTGCCGAGCGTGCCCTCTTCGTGGAACGCGCGTAGCGCCGCCTCGGCTCGGCTGGGCCCGCCGGGCGCCTTGCCTGGGCTCTTGGCGACGTCGTTCATGCGGGCACCGCCTCGATCTGCGGTTGCTCCGCCTGTCCCAGCGCCTCGAGCTCGCTCTCCACGCGCTGCTGCTCGGCGAACGCGGCGTACAGCCCTCCGAGCGCGATCAGCTCGGCGTGGGTGCCACGCTCGACGACTCGGCCTCGGTCGAGCACGAGCACGAGATCGCAGCGCTCGGCCGCCGCCACCCGATGCGTGATGAGCAGCACGCTGCGCCGCGAACGCTGGCGCTCGACCACGTCGAGGATCGCGCGCTCGGTGCGCGAGTCCACGGCCGACAGCGGATCGTCGAGCACGAGCACTCGCGGTTCCGCGAGCAGCGCCCGCGCCAGCGCGACGCGTTGCTTCTGGCCGCCCGAGAGCTGAACTCCGCGTTCTCCGACCACGGTCTCGTAACCGTCCGGCAGCGCATCGAGCTCGTCCGCGATCTGAGCGTCGCGCGCGGCGCGTGCGACCGCGGCCGACGCGCTCTGCGAGTCTGGGTCATCGAAGCAGTAGGCGATGTTGCGGCCCACCGTGGTCGAGAACAGGAATGCGACTTGCTGCGCGTAGCCAATAGTCGCGCGCACCGCGGAGAGCGGTAAATCGCACACGTCTCGGCCGTCGAGGAACACGCTGCTGCGTGGCGTGGGCAGCAACCGCGGCAGCAACGCCGCGAGCGTGGACTTGCCGCAGCCCGTCTTGCCCACGATTGCGACCAAGGTGCCCGGCTCGACGTCGAAGCTCACGTCGTCGAGCACCCGGCGCTCACCGCGTGAGAACGACAGTCCGCGCACCGACAGTCGGCCGGCGGGCGTGTCCGGCGCAGGCAACGGCCCACTCGAGATCTCGGGCACCGCATCGAACACCTCCGCCAGCCGCACGAACGACGCGCGACCGCGTTGGATCATCGACACCAGGAACCCGACCGAGAGCAGCGGCCAGGTCAGGCGCGAGAGCGCGCGAAAGAACGCGAGGA
>JBIOJD010000527.1:0-2586 GCA_044450485.1 Polyangiales bacterium
AGCGCTCGGCCTGCAAGGAATGGTGAGCGCGATCCTCGAAGACTGCCGGCCCGATCAGCCGCCGCCACCGAGCGCCCTGTTGCAAACGCTGAGCCCGACGGCGCCGCTCGCGGTCGCGCGCATGATCAGTTGGCTCGAGGAGCACGGAGGCGACGGCGGGCCCGAGGTCGAGGCCGTACGCAAGGCGCTCGAGCAGCGGCGGCCGCACAAGGCCAAGGTGCTCGGTTTCACGGGCACGGGTGGCGCCGGCAAATCGACCGTCGTCGACGAGATGGTGCGGCGCTTTCGCCGCGACTCGCCAGCGTCGACGCTGGGGCTGTTGCTCGTGGATCCGAGCCGGCGGCGCGGCGGCGGCGCTCTGCTCGGCGATCGCATCCGGATGAATGCGATCCATTCGCCGCAGGTGTACGTGCGCTCGCTCGCCACGCGCCGCGCTCACCTGTCTCTGTCGGCCGCCGTGGCGGACGCGGTGCTCGTGCTGCAAGCCGCGGGCTTCGACCTCTTGCTGGTCGAGACCGCCGGTATCGGCCAGAGCGACTCCGAGATCGTGGACCTGGCCGACGTCTCCACGTACGTCATGACGCCCGAGTACGGCGCGCCGTCGCAGCTCGAGAAGATCGACATGCTCGATCTGGCCGATGTCGTGGTGCTCAACAAGTTCGATCGCCGCGGCGCAGAGGACGCGCTGCGCGACGTGCGCAAGCAATGGAAGCGCAACCACGAAGCCTTCGACCGCGCCGACGCCGAGCTGCCCGTGTTTCCAACGGTCGCAAGCCAATGGGACGACGCCGGCGTCGAGCGCGCCTATCAACACCTGCGCGCGCGGCTCGAGCGCGATGGCGCGCCCGTGTTCGTGGACGCGAGCCCGGCTGCTGCAACAGCGCCACGCGTGAAGCCACTGCTTGCGCCCGATCGGGAGCGTTACCTCGCCGAGATCGCGGCGACCGTGCGCGGCTACCGCACGCGCACCACCGACCTTTGCGAGCTCGCGGCAGACGCCGAGGCCTTCGCCCGCACGCTGCATGCGCTGGGAGAGGCCGAGCTCAGTCCGGCCGAGCCGATCGCGCGCGAGCCCCAGCCGGGCGCGAGCGCCGCGGGAGATCTGGCCGTGGGGCTGCGCAACCGCTACGCCACCGCGCTCGACCGCCTCGGTCCAGAGCTTGCGGCGCAGCTCCGCGCCTGGCCTGCGACGCGCGCGCGCTACGAAGCCGACGCGCAGCGCTACCGGGTGCGCGACCACGAGATCACCGTCGAGAACCACGTTCGGACGCTCGCGCACACCAAGCTTCCGCGCGTGGCCACGCCCGAGCTTCGGAGCTGGAGCGATCTCGCGTGCTATCTGCGCTCAGAAAACCTGCCGGGCACCTTCCCGTTCACCGCCGGGGTGTTCCCATTCAAGCGCAAGGGCGAGGAACCTGGGCGCATGTTCGCGGGCGAAGGCGGGCCCGAGCGCACCAACCGCCGCTTTCACCTGCTCGCCAAGAGCCAGCCGGCTGTGCGGCTATCCACCGCGTTCGACAGCGTGACGCTCTACGGTCGTGACCCCGCCGAGCGCCCGGACGTCTTCGGCAAGGTCGGCAACTCGGGCGTGTCGGTGTGCACGCTCGACGACGCGAAGAAGCTCTATTCTGGCTTCGATCTGTGCGACCCGAACACCTCTGTGTCGATGACGATCAACGGCCCTGCGCCGACGGTGCTCGCGTTCTTCCTCAACGCTGCGATCGACCAGCAGATCGAGAAGCATCTGCGCGAGACCGGCAAGCTCGACGCCGTGCGCGCCCGTTTTTCCTCACGCGGGCTGCCCGAGTACCGCGGACCGCTGCCCGAGGGACACAACGGGCTCGGGCTCGGCCTGCTCGGCATCGACGGGCAGGAGGCCGTGCCGCCCGAGACGTACGCGAGGATCTCGGCCGAAGTGCTGCACGAGGTTCGCGGCACGGTTCAGGCCGACATCCTCAAAGAGGATCAAGCGCAGAACACCTGCATCTTCTCCACGGCGTTCGCGCTGCGGCTGATGGGCGACATCCAGAGCCACTTCATCGAGAACCGCGTGCAGAGCTTTTATTCAGTCTCGATCTCCGGCTACCACATCGCCGAGGCCGGAGCGAACCCGATCACCCAGCTCGCGTTCACGCTGGCCAACGGTTTCACCTACCTCGAGCACTACCTCGCGCGCGGCATGAAGATCGACGACTTCGCGCCGAGCTTCTCGTTCTTCTTCAGCAACGGCCTCGATGCCGAGTACAACGTGATCGGCCGGGTCGCTCGGCGCATTTGGGCGATCGCGCTTCGCGACCGCTACGGCGCTGCCGAACGCAGTCAGAAGCTCAAGTACCACGTGCAGACGTCGGGACGCTCGCTTCACGCGCAGGAGATGGCGTTCAACGACATCCGCACGACGCTGCAAGCGCTCTCGGGGCTGTCCGACCACTGCAACAGCCTCCACACCAACGCCTACGACGAGGCGGTCACCACGCCCACCGAGGAATCGGTGCGGCGTGCGATCGCGATCCAGCTCATCATTCAACGCGAGCTCGGGCTGTCGCAAAACGAAAATCCGCTACAAGGCTCGTACGTGATCGAGCG
>JBIOJD010000528.1:0-2580 GCA_044450485.1 Polyangiales bacterium
CGGGCTGTCGGAGACCGAGGCCAAGCAGCGCGGGGTGGCGGTCAAGATCGGCAAGTTCCCGCTTTCCGCGTCAGGACGCGCCTTGGCGATGAACGAGACCGCGGGCTTCGTCAAGACGGTCGTGGACGCCGGCAACGACCAACTGCTCGGGATGGGCATCGTGGGCGCAGAGGCGAGCGAGCTGATCGCCGAAGGCGCGCTGGCGCTCGAAATGTGCGCGTATGCGGAAGACGTTGCGCTGACCGTGCACACGCACCCGACGCTCGCCGAAGCGCTGAACGAGTCCGTGCGACACGCGCTCAAGGAAGCGATCCACGTGCTCAACAAATGAGCTCGCAAGGGCGCCCGCTCGCGGTTCGAAGGCTCGGCCGAATCGGCTATGCCCGAGCCCTGGCGCTGCAGGAGAGCTTGCTCGAAGCGCGGGCCCGCGGCGAGGTCGAGGACAGCTTGTTGCTGCTCGAGCACGACCCGGTGATCACGCTCGGTCGAGGCGCGAAGCCCGAGCACGTGCTGGCGTCGCGCGAGCTGCTCGCAGCCCAAGGTGTCGAGCTGTTCGAGACCGGTCGCGGCGGCGACGTCACCTACCACGGGCCAGGCCAGCTCGTCGGCTATCCGATCATCGACTTGAGCCCGGACCGGCGCGACGTGCGCAAGTACGTCGCCGGGCTCGAAGAGGTGATGATCCGGGTCGCGGCCGGGCTCGGCCTCACGGCCACGCGCATTTCCGGGCTCAACGGCGCATGGATCGAGGACCGCAAGCTCGGCGCTGTCGGCGTCCGCATCCGGCGCTGGGTGACGATGCACGGCTTCGCGCTCAACGTGAGCACCGCGCTCGACGCGTTCGATCTGATCGTGCCCTGCGGCATCCCCGACAAGCGCGTGACCTCGCTCGAGCGCGAGCTCGGACGAGCGCCCACGATGGCGGACGTCGAGCTCGCGGTGGTGCGTGCCTTCTGTCAGGTGTTCGACGCCGCCCCGGCCGAAGCCACGGCCTCGTTCCCCGCGTGAACGCATGGCCATGCCAAGAACCATGCGCGCGATGGTCCTCGAGCGACCCGGAGCCGGCCTCGCGCTGCGCGAGCTGCCGATCCCACAGCCCGGGCCAGGCCAGGTTCTGCTGCGCGTTCGGGCCTGCGGCGTGTGCCGAACCGACTTGCACATTCTCGACGGCGAGCTCGACGCGCCCGTGCTGCCGCTCGTGCCGGGCCACCAGATCGCAGGCGAAATCGAGGCGATGGCGGAAGACGTACGGGGCCTCGTGCTCGGACAGCGCGTGGGCGTGCCGTGGCTCGGCTCGACCTGTCGCCAGTGCGCGCTGTGCATGAAGGGCCGCGAGAACCTCTGCCCGGACGCACGCTTTACCGGCTATCAGCTTCCGGGAGGCTTCGCCGAGTACGCGGTCGCGGACGCGCGTTACGCCTTCGCGCTCCCGGATGGCTACGACGACTTGCAAGCAGCGCCGCTCCTGTGCGCGGGCTTGATCGGCTACCGCGCGCTCCGCATGTGCGGCGATGCCGACCGCATCGGCCTGTACGGCTTCGGGTCGGCGGCGCACATTGTGATGCAGGTGCTGCGCCACCAGGGCCGGCACGGCTATGCCTTCACGCGCAGCGGCGACACCGCGGCCCAGGATCTGGCGCGCGCTCTTGGAGCGGTCTGGATCGGCTCATCAGAGGAGCGGCCACCTACCCCGCTCGACGCCGCGATCGTGTTCGCGCCGGTGGGCGCGCTCGTGCCCAAGGCGCTCGAGGCGCTCGGGCCCGGCGGCAGCGTGGTCTGCGCTGGGATCCACATGACCGACATCCCATCGTTTCCGTACCGCAGCCTGTGGCTCGAGCGCAGTATCCGCTCGGTCGCGAACCTGACGCGCGCGGACGGCGAGGAGCTGCTCGCGCTCGCGCCGCGGGCCGGGGTACGCACGCAAGTCAGCGTGTTCGACCTCGAGCAGGCGAACGAAGCGCTGCAAGCGCTGCGACTCGGGCGCTTCACGGGCTCGGCCGTACTGCGGTGCTCGACCTGAGTCGACGCCGCTTGCGCTCGCGCGGCATCGGTGAAATGAATCCAGCGCCCGGCGCGTCTTCCATCGCCGGATACGATCGTGGCTTCGCTCTTCCGACTGCACCCCCGACGCGAGATCTGGCTCTGCGGCTGCGCCCTGCTCGCCCTCGCCGCCGGCTGCGCGTCGCTCCCGCACGAGCGAGCCGAGCGCGCGGTCTACATCGACCTGCGCAAGGCGATTCAGCTCAGCGAAGACTCCGGCTTCGTCATCGAACGCGTCCAGCTCCGGGCCAACGAAGAGCAGGCGCTCCGAAGCGTGTGCCAGGTAGAGCCCGCCCTGCTCGACGACCTCGAAGCGTGGTTGACCTCGCAGATCACCCTTGCCGGCGGCCCGGCCGAGCAACGCTACCGGGAAAACGGCGGCGATCTCGGCGCAGTCTCGGAGGCGCTCACGCTCGAGCGCACGCGCTCGCTGCTGCGTCACGCCCGCAGCCACGCGGCTCACGATTGCCCGTTCTGGCTTCGACCGAGCCCGCGTTTCGAGGGCGTGCAGGGCGACGCGGGGCGCTTCGTGCTGCTGGC
>JBIOJD010000529.1:0-2575 GCA_044450485.1 Polyangiales bacterium
CATTTGTCGGGGCAGCCCGATTCGAACGGGCGACCTCTTGCTCCCAAAGCAAGCGCACTACCAGGCTGTGCTATGCCCCGCGGCGACGGCAATCTAGCCAACACGGGGGCCGCGGTCAAAGCGAAGGCTGTTGGGCGGAGCGGCGGCGGGCGGGCAGGTACTCGGCCAGGAACGCTGCGAGCTTGCGCGCGGCGAGCGCGCGGTGGCTGATGCGGTTCTTCAGCTCGGAGGCGAGCTCGGCCATGGTGCAGGCGTAGCCGTCCGGCACGAAGTACGGGTCGTAGCTGAAGCCGTTCGAGCCGGCGGGGCCGCGCGCAATGCGACCTTCGCATGCGCCGTGCTCGAGGTGGACGCGCGCTCCGAGCGGGCCGCTGGGATCGGCGAGGGCGAGCACCACGCGGTAGCGGGCGGTCCAGGCGGGCTCGGGCGCCGCCGAGCGCACGAGCTCGGCCACCAGTTTGGCGTTGTTGTCGGCGTCGCTCGCTCGCTCGCCGGCGTAGCGCGCCGAGCGCACGCCGGGTGCGCCGCCGAGGGCGTCGACCTCGAGGCCGCTGTCGTCGGCGAGCACGAGCATGTCGGTCGCGGCGGCGATCTCGAGCGCCTTCTTGGTGGCGTTGTGCTCGAAGCTGTCGCCGTCCTCGACGACTTCGGGGGCGCCGGGCACCGCGTCGAGCGCGACGAGCTCCACACCAGGCAAGTTGCCTAGCAGCTCGCGAAATTCTCGAACCTTCCCGGTGCTGCGCGTGGCGAGAAGCAGTCTGTGCACGGCCCGGGCCCTTTCAATCCGCTGCGAGCAGGGACACGTAGCCTTGGTTGCGGCAGGTGTCGCCCGTCGTCGAACTTGCCGTGTTCGCGGTCTCGGTCGGGCCATCCGCGCCGAGCCTCAGCTCGCGCTCCGTTCCGGGAACCGTGATGGTCGGGATGTGCGAGCGAAGCTGCGAGTCCTGGTAGCCGTTGTTGAGCAAGCGCTGGGTGATCGGCAGATCGACACCCTGGAAGTCGTCGAGCACGTCGAGACCAATCGATTGGATGAGAAGGCGCGCGGTCACCCGCGTGGCGGGCGCAGGCAAGCTGTAGCTGAAGGTCCGCGTTGCAGGTGCCCCGTCGAGCGTGGGAGGCGGCAACAGGTCGCTCTCGTAGCCGAGCGGGTGTGCGTCCGAGGGCGCGGCGCGCCAGAACATGTGTACCGGCATTGCATCCTCGTCGTAGAGGCGATCGCGCAGCACTTCGAGCTCGGGCTCTGCGTCGCCGACCACTTCGCCGTTGGCGACGACTCCGCGCTGGAAGATCACGTTGTCGTCGGCGTCGTAGGCGACGAGCTCGACCCAGGCGCGGCGGTCTTGCGTTGCACCGCTCGGCCAGGCGTGCCCGACGCGCGCGTTGGTCAGCGTGACGTCGAACGCGTCGAACGCGGCACCCTGCGAAGGAGCGAGCGCGAGCTCGATGGCGCCCGCGAGCTTGCAGGCGATCGCCGCGGTCTGCGCGTCTACGTCGGGAAATTTCTTCTCGATCGCGATGTCCACGCCCGGCCACATGTGCCGGTGTAGCGCGCGCTCGGGTGCCTGCGCCGCGGCGTGACCGGCGTATCCGTCCATGTGGCACTGCGAGCACGTTTGGAGTGACGCGCCGTGCTCACCCAAGCCGCTGCTGCGCCATTCCGCGTACGTGCGCTCGAGCGCGACGCCTGCCGTGTTGACGATGTCGTGGCACGCGCCACACAGCGCCGCAGAGTCGCGAGAGCTCCCGTCGTGCAGCGGCGAGTACTTGCTGCGATGCGCGGCGTTTGCAACCGCGGTGGCCGCGTTGCGTGCGTCGGCGGCACCCTTCCCCGCGCCGAGGCCGCCGCGCATGGTCGTGTCGTGGGCCAGCACGAGCGCGCGGTTGTGGTCACCTTCGACCGCAGACACGTCGTGGCAGAAATAGCAGGTGACGCCGCGAGCGTTCGGGTCGGTCAAGTCCGGCAAGTTGAGCCCGTCGGTGGTCAGGCCGAGCTCGAGCGCCATGGGCGCGTGGCACTTGACGCAAAAGTCTCCGAGCTGACCGCCGGTCTCTTTCTGCCCACGCTCATTCATCGCGATGAACACCGGATCGGTGGCCGCATAGGCGTGCATGCTGCCCTGCCACTCCGCATAGTGCTCGGCATGGCAGCCTTTGCAGGTCTCGGGGTCTCGCAACGCTTCGACCGACGCCACCGGTTTCACGGGCGCGGCGGCCGTGGATCCTTCACCGCACGCGCAAAGCGCCAAGAGAAGCGCGCTCGCTCGGCGAATGCCGCTCATGGGAGCTAGCCTGGGATCTTCAAGAATTCGCGGCGTTTGCCGAGGCGCATGAACTCTCGCCGGGTGGTCGGACCGAGCGGGCGACGGCCGATCCAGCCCAGCGGTCCGAGCTCGCCTTCGATGTCGCGCTTGAGCGCCGCCATCGTGCCGCTCTGGATCTCACACCGTCGTGCGGCGGCGTCGATGTTGAAGAGCTTCGCAGAGTTGAGACCGAGGACCTTGCGCTTGAGGTCTTGGGTCAGCGCGGGGTAGCCGTACTGCATCTGGAATTGCGGCGTGATGTCGAAGTTCCAGAA
>JBIOJD010000530.1:0-2565 GCA_044450485.1 Polyangiales bacterium
CAGCGTCTTGGCGGTGCCGGGGACGCCCTCGAGCAGCACGTGGCCCTGCGCGAGAAACGCCACGAACAGCGCCTCGATCGCCTCGGCTTGGCCCACCACGACCCGCGCGACCTCCGCCAACACCGCGCGCTTCATGGCCGCAAGCTGCCTGAGCTGCTCTTCCATCGGGAAGCGATGCTACCTCAGCTCGAGGGTGGCGGTCAGCGCGAAAGGACAGAGCCGCCCGCGACACGGCTGCGCGTCGTGATATGTAGCCAGACACGATGGCAAAGACCTACCCCACCACCCCGATGTGCGACGGTGAGCTGCTGCGGCGCTTCGAGCCGACCGCGCGCGACAGCGACGTGTTCATCACGACCACGCCCAAGTGCGGTCAGACCTGGCTGCAGACCCTGCTGTTTCACATCAAGACCGCGGGCCGGATGCCCGACTTCGGCGGCGTCGGCCTCGGCGGCGTCTCGCCTTGGCTCGAGATCCCGGCCGACTTCGGCGTCGGCCCAACGTGGTCGTCTCCCGAGGAGCGACTGGCCCAGTTCGAGGCCCTACCCGACCCACGCGTGTTCAAGCTGCACGTGATTTGGGACGAGGTGCCGCGACCGCCCGGATCGAAGTCCAAGGTCATCACCATCACGCGCGATCCGCGCGACGTGCCGTACTCGATGTTCTCGCACATGCAAGCGATGAAGCCCTCGCAGAAAATGTCGACGCCCAGCGAGTTCGACCCCTTCTTCGAAGAGTGGCTGGAGCGCGGGCTCTACTTCCAGTTCATCGACAGTTTCTGGCAGCACAAAGATGATCCGAGCTTTCTGTGGCTGCGCTACGAAGACCTGCAGCGCGATCTGCGCGCAGAGACCTCGCGCATCCTCGCGTTCCTCGGCTGGAAGGTGGCTGCCGAGGACCTCGAGCGCGCGCTGCCATTGGTCGACTTCGAGCATCTGCGCGCCACCGAGAAGAGCCAGGTCTTCTCGCACGCCGTCTCGCGCTTCAAGGACGAAGGTCGCTTCTTCCGCGAAGGCGGCATGGGCAAGAACCGCGCCCGGCTCAGCGAGGATCAGCAGCAGCGCCTGCTCGCCCGGCTCCGCGCCACGCTGCCCGAAGCATGCTGCGCGCGCGTGCTCGCTCTCGACGCGTGAGCGAAGTGCAACCGATGACGGGTCTGGCGGCCCTATCTCGGCTTGCGCGCGGCGCGCGGCGCCAAGGGTCCGAGCGCTTGCTGCACGGCGAGATCGAGGTAGCGGCTCTTGGTCGCCAGGCCTCCCTCGCCCGTCACCGCGCGCTCGGCGAGCGCGATCTTTGCAACCGCGCTGGCGGCGTCGTGCAGGCCTTTGTCCTCGAGCGACTTGGCTAGGGTCTGGGCCGGGGCGGGCGGGACCCGGTGGTACGCGGCGACCCGCGAGAGCGCTTGCTTGATCAAGATCTGCGACGCGCCCGCCGTGTCTTTGGTGCGCGCGAACAAGTTGCCCATCGCCGCGACGAGCGAGACGGATCCGGGTGGCACGGGCGCTTGATCCACGCGCAGGCCACCGAAGCGCGCACCACCGCGCCACAGGAAGAGCAACGCGGCGCAGAGGAGCTGTAGCGCGAACGGCGTGGCCCCAGCCTCGCGCAAGTAGCGCACGAGCGAGCGCCGCTCGCCCACGCCGAGGTGATACTCGTCGAACATCACCGGCCCGGCCGGAGCATACGCACGCAAGAGGCGCGCGAACATCAGCCCGCCGTCGGAAAGACCGAGCGCGCGGTTCTGCAGCATGCTGGCCGAGGCAAGCGCGATCACCCGACCGCGACCACGCGGGACCACGACGCCGAGCTCTCGCAGGCTCGAGGATGACTCGCCGCTCTCGTCGGGAACGCCGAGCACTGCGCTGTGCGGCGTGTCCGGCTCGAGCTCGAGCTTGCCCGGCCGCCGCAGCGGCAGCGGCTCGAGCCCGCGCAGCGGGTCGTCGAGGGCGCTCGCCCAGGTGGTGGGCTCTTCGGGCTCCTCGTCGCCAGACAGCATGCTGCGCAGCGTCCGCTTGCGCAGCGGGGCCGCCACCACGGGGACGTCACCACGCGTCGTGCCTCCCGCATCGGGGCTCGCCTCTTGTCCTGCATCCGCTCCTGCGTCCACGCCGCCGTCTGCGCTCTTATCGGGTGGTCCGAGCGCCTCGGGCGGGATCTCGGAGTCCTCCCGCTCGTGCCGCGCGAAGCGCACATCCGCGGCGCAGCCGGGCTCCGACGCGAAGCCGATCCCGAAGCCCTTCGGGATGTAGTGACGTTCGCCCGCGACGAGCAGCACCCCACCCTGCTCCACCCAGTGTTCGAGCTCGTGCTTCTCGTAGCGCGAGAGCGGCCGCGCCATGTCGGAATCGCAACCGCCGAGCGCGACCAGCATTCCGGAGCCCGAAGGCAGCGCCGCCAAATCCTCGGCCCAACGCCGCGGCCGCGCCCCGAGCTGCTGCGCCAACAAGAACAGCGCGCGCGCACCCTTGGGACCGGAGCCGTAGCTCGAGTACGCCGACGCGAAGCGGCCGCGATCGGCCACCCGCCCGCACGCAAACCGAAAGCCGAGCGCGCACACGAGCAGAG
>JBIOJD010000531.1:0-2543 GCA_044450485.1 Polyangiales bacterium
CCGCCGCAATGACGGCATTCGGATAGCGCACGCCGATCGCGAGCCCGACGACCAGGCCCGAAAGCACAGCTGCCCGCAGGTCATCCCGCTCGCGCGCGCGGCCGGCGAGCACGAACGCGCTCGTGCACAGCGCCGCGCTCAACATGTGCGGCCAGAGCCCGAGCGCGTACTCGAGCACGTGCCCGCCGACCAGGAATGCAAACGCCCCGAGCCAAGGCATGATGCGTTGCGTGCACAGCGCCTCGAGCCGCAGGAACACCAACGCGGTCGTCCACGAGGCCGCAAGCGCGTTGAGCGCGAACAACCCTCGCAGCCCGAAGAGCGACCACGGCCACGCCAGAAAGGCATACAGAGGCGGAAAGCGGATCGGAGGCGGCACGACCGGTCGTGGAGGACCCGACTCGGGGTCGAAGAAGTAGTACTCGACGCTCGGCCGCAGGCCCTCGTAGCCGCTCAGCGTGAGGCGCCCGTGCCGCAAGCTCGCGACGCTCGCGATGTGCGCCGTCTCGTCGATCGTGAACACGCCCGGTACGATCGCTCGCGTCAGAAGACCGCCCACGACCAACAGTCCGAGCACGAGCCAGCGCGCGTCGCGGGTCATCGCGGCGCGTGCCGCTTGACGAGGAAATTGATCGTGCGTCCGTCGCGGGTCGTGATCTGCTCGGCGGCATCGTAGTGCGAGCGCACCCAAGGACCGACCTCGTCGATCGCCGTGACCGACAGGCCGTCGAAGATCTTCGGGAGGTCGAGGATGAGCTGCGGGTCGCTGCGCTGCAAATCACGCAACAGTTCTTTGGGTCCGTCGGGCACCACGTAAGCGTGCCTGACGTCGTGCCAAAACGGTGGCACCACACCCGCCAAGTACACGGAGAACACGAAGCGGGAAGCCGGCACGCGGTTGCAGGTCACGTTGAGGTCCGAATCGAAGCCCCACACGAACATGCGGTCGCCAGGTCGCGAGTACTTGTCCACGATGGCGCACGCCGGAGCGGGGTCGAGCGGCGGACCAAACCCGTGCCCCTCTTCGCCGCGGCGCTCATGCCACAGGCGCACGGCACCGACGAGCAGCAAGCCCGCGAGGCCGGCGCCGACGACCCAGTGCCCGATTTTGGTCGGGTGCCGGCGATCATCCGGAGTCACGGCCTCCGCTGGTGGCGCCGGTAGCGCTGCGTCGATCGCGCAGCCCCACAGCAAGCCGAGCGGGGCCAGCACGATCACGAAATAGTGGTCCCAGAACCGCAACGTGGCGAGCGCACCGAACGCGAGCGCGGGGACCGCGAGGAGCGCGCAGGCCGCGATCGACTCTCCCGCCTGGACGCTCTGCCGCCGCAACCGCATGCCCGCGGTCCGAGCGAGAACCACCACGCCGACCAAGCCGGACGCGAGGATCAGCTCGCGGTGTGCGCCGCGCATGAAGTCCAACGTGAGCGCGAGGCCATTGGCCTGCGCGAAGGGCGCCATGTAGATCCCGCGGTTGTACGTCACGGTCCAATACCAGAGCGCAGAGAGCTCACCCGCGATCGCGTACCTGACCACGAGCAGCAGCACGGGCAGGGTTGCGCCGGCTGCGAGCGCGAGGGTTGTTGCCAGCTTGCGGGGCCCGTGCGACCACCCGAGCAAAGTCACGAGCAAAGCGGGCACGAGCAACAGCGACGTCTGCTTGCTCAGCGCCGCGAGGCCCGCGCACAGCCCCGCGATTGCAGCCTGCCGGACGCGTCGCTCTTCGGGCCCTTCGCAGGCCGACACCGCAAAGCCGATCGCGAGCATGCAGAACGGCGCCGCAATCGCCTCGCCATTGAGCGCGATGGCGTGGTACGGGGCGAGCCACAGACAGGTGCCGGCCGCGTAGGCCGCTGCCGCGATCGCGCCGACGAGCGGGCGGCGCGCGGCAACGCCGGCATAGCTGCACGCGAGCAGCGTCACCACGTTCGCGACCAGGGCGAGCACGCGGATCCCGATCCAGCGCGAAGGACCGAAGAGCGCTTGAAAGGCCGCGACCGACCAGTAGAGCAGCGGACCGCGCTGGCTGACAGCGTCGACGTAGGGCAAGAACCGTCCCGCGAGCAAGCGCTGCGCGAAAGCCCCCATGTAGCCTTCGTCCATGGCCAAGGGCAGCGCTCGGTAGAACAAGAAGTAGCCGTGGGCGCTCGCGGCCAGCACGACTGCGGCTGCGGTCAAGAAGTGTGCTCCGCCGCCACGCGCAACGTCGCGCACGAGCCGCTGCGCCCGCCGCGCGCTCGAGCGTTCGAGATCCCGGTTCGAGAGCACGCGGCGAGTCTACCGAGAATCTTCGACAAATGGGGTGCCCGCGCGTCTGCAGCCCTGGCTCAGGTCGGGCTCGCACACACGGCAGGCAACGCGTAGCTCGAAGCGTAGTGGATGATGAGCTCGCCGCCGGGTGCGGCGCGACGGACGAAGAGCGGCCCGTAGATCTCGAAGCGGCCGCGCGTGACCAGCTCCGATCGCGGCGCGTACAGAGGGCCCGCGATCACCGCATCGCCACCGAGGTCTATGGTGCCCGAACCGCCCACGTAGACGCGCAC
>JBIOJD010000532.1:0-2536 GCA_044450485.1 Polyangiales bacterium
CCGCCCGCGGACGCTCCGGCCCCCGCCTTGCCCTTGGCCTCGCCTCCGCCTTCGGCACCCTCGGCCGGCGGCGTTGCCGGCTTGCCCTTGTCGCCGCCCTTGTCACCGCCCGCTTGCTCCGCCTCGTTGAGGTCGAAGCTCATGTCCTGCGCGACGGCGAGGGCTGGCATGAACAGCGACAGAGCCAGCGCTCCAAGACCGGCAGCCTGCCAGGATTTCGGCATCTTCTGCCTGTCCACTCCGTGCATGAATCCCAGGTTCATCCTTGGTCCCTCGGCTCGTGACCGGCTAGACCCGGTCTCCAAATCGCAACTAAGTACTTGAAATTGCTTACAAAAATGGCACCTGGTCAAAGCTGCGGCGACTATATCACGCAGGAACTGACACAATCAATCCGTAACGCTCCGCTCCCACAGTTCCTCATGCCGCCAGAGTTGCCTCGGACGGCTTTGCAAACAGCGCCTCCACGAATGTGCTCGGCTCGAACTCGCGCAAGTCCTCCACGCGCTCGCCCAGGCCGATGTAGCGCACCGGGATCTTGTGCTGATCCACGATGCCGAGAATCACGCCGCCCTTGGCGGTGCCGTCGAGCTTGGTGAGCACGAGGCCGGTCACCGTCATCGCGTCGCGGAACAGCTTCACCTGCTGGACCGCGTTCTGACCGGTGGTGGAGTCGAGCACGAGGAAGACCTCGTCGGGGTTGCGACCGTCCATCGCCTTGACCACCGTGCGCTCCACCTTCTTGAGCTCTTCCATCAGCGGGGCCTTGGTGTGCAGCCGTCCTGCGGTGTCGGCGATGACCACGTCGTAACCCTCGTCGCGGCCGCGCTTGAGGGCTTCGAAGATCACCGAGCTCGGGTCGGCGTTCTCCTTGCCCTTCACGACCGGGCAGCCGACGCGCTTGCCCCACATCTCGAGCTGGATCACGGCTGCTGCGCGGTACGTATCGCCGGCGGCGAGCAGCACGCGCTTGCCCTGAGTCGTGTAGCGGCTCGCGAGCTTGCCGATCGTGGTGGTCTTGCCGACTCCGTTGACACCGATCATCAGCACCACCGCCGGCTTTGCGTCGAGCCGCAGTGGCGTCGCTGGTACGTTCAGGATGTCGGCAGCTTGCGCGCGGATCGAGCTCCAGACGCTTTGCTCGTCTCGCAGCTCTCCGCGCTGCATGCGGCCGCGCAGATCCTCGAGGATGCGCTCGGTCGTGCGCACGCCGAGGTCCGCGCTGATCAGCACTTCTTCGATCTCGTCGAGCAGCGCCTTGTCGATTTCCTTCTTGCCGCTGAAGAGCTTGGCCAAACGCGCGACGAATCCACCGCGTGTGCTCGCGAGACCTTGCCGCATCGCGGCGATGTCTTGCTCGGCTTGCGGCACCTGCGCGGTGGTAGCCTGCGTTTCGGGCGCGACCTTCGCCGCCCCGACCTCGCGCGCTCGCTCCGCGGGCTCGGCCGCCTTTGCATCGGGCGCTTCGACCTTGGCCGCGGGCTCGGCACGCGCGGTCGCCTTCTGCGCGGCCGCGGCCTCGGCACCGGACTTTGCCGGCGCGTGCTCAGGAGCTTCTGGTCCGCGCGCGGTCGGAAGCTGCGCCTTGGGCTTGCGCGCCAAGAACAACAAAAGCGCGCCGGCAAAGCAGATCGCAGCGATGATGGCGAGCGCGGTAACCATGGTCATGGACGCCCAGGGGGTGCGCGGGCGGAGCCACTATAGGAATGGGCCGACGCCGCAGTCAACGCCGATGTGGGATTCTTGCACGCAAGGACCCACTCACTGCGGCGTCAAGCCCTTTCATGGGCTTTTGCAACGTCGGCTGCGCGTGCTGCGCGCTCGATGTTCGCGACCTCATCTTGGGTCGGCGGATGTTCGGCGTACGCGGCTCGCTCGACGCGCTCGCTCAACTGAACGAACGACTCGGTAGCGCGGCCCGCGCGTTGGGCATGAGCCATGGTCTCGCGTGCAGTCCAGATGGGCCAAAGCGAAGGCGAGGGCAGGGCGCGCAAGGCCACGGGTTGATACGCCTTCACGGCTGCGTCGCGCAGGCTCTCGAGCCGAATCTCGACAGCGGACCACTGCCCCCTGTGCGGGATCGACGGCGCGCCTTGGGCCTCCCTGTGCGCTGGGGCTCGAACCGTCAACCGATAGGCGCCCGGCTGCAGCTCGGCTGACGCGAAGCAGCCCTGTTCATCGGTCGCGAGCTCGCTCAGCGCTGCGCCGGAGGTGAGCGAGACGGTCGCTCCCGCGAGCGGGTGTCCAGTGCTCGCGTCGAGCACCACGCCTGCGATGTCGCGCTGCTCTGACCGTAGGCGCGTGCGTGTTGCGCTCGGATGAATCCCAGCACCGCGCTCGGTCGCGACAGCAGGTGTCACGCGCTCGGTCTTGGGCATGCGCCGCCGGAGGACGAACAGGGCGAGCCCGGAGAGCACGAGCGGTCCGAGCAACCACACGCTGCTCGGCGCAGTCTCGGGCGCGAGCTCGAGCGCCAACACTGCGGACTTGCTGCTCTCGAGCCAGAACGCATCGCTGTCGAAGCGCGCTTGCAGGC
>JBIOJD010000533.1:0-2536 GCA_044450485.1 Polyangiales bacterium
CGATCGGTCCCAGCCACTCGATCAACGCCTTCTTGGTCGCGACCGGGCACGGAGCGGCGCCGTGGATGACGTAACGCAGCGATGTGAGGTCGTGGCGGCGCTTGACCTCGTCCGGCAGGCGCAGCAAGCGGTGGAACATGGTCGGAACCATGTGTGTGTGCGTGATGCGGTAGCGCGCGATGCAGCGCAACGCCTCTTCGGCATCCCAGCGCTCCATCAGCACCACGCCCACGCCTTCGGCCAGCGGTACCGTGAGCGAGAACGCGAGCGGAGCAGCGTGATACAGCGGTCCCGTGCACAGATGGAGCTGGCCACTGCCCGGCGCATAGGCCGCCGCGGTGAGCGAGGTCGTGCGCGCCACCGCATAGGCTTTGGGCCGTGCCACGCCCTTGGGCCGCCCGGTCGTGCCCGAGGTGTAGAGCATGCGCGTGCCGAGCTCGGGGTCCGCCAGATCGCTGCCGTCATGCTCGGCGAGCGCGGTCTCGTAGGGTTCGAAGCCCGTGATCGCGCCGCCGATTGTGAGCCGCACCTCGACCTTGGGCGAGAGCGCCGCGGTGCGGGCTGCGGTCTCCGCGAACTGCGCGTCCGCGATCAACCCCTTCGCCTCGCAATCGTCGAGGATGTACGCGGCCTCTTCAGGCGTGAGGTGCCAGTTGACCGGCGTGTACCGAAGCCCGCTGCGCAGACAGGCGTAGAGCACCTCCGCGAACTCCGGGCGATTGCCGCACAGCAGCGCGACCGAGTCGCCTGGCCGCAGGCCACGTGCGCGCAGGGCGCGCGCCAGGCGGTTGGCGTTCTCGTTCAGCTCGCGAAAGCTCCGGTTGCCGCTCGGCGACAGCACCGCGGGATCGTTCGGCACGCGCCGCGCGAACGCCGCGAGCACCATGCCGACTTCGCCCGCGCGCTTCAGCTCTTCTTCGCTCGGCCGCAGCGGGTTGTCCGCTTTGCTCTCGGTCGCCATCGCAATCCCTCGCGCCGCTCGCTCAGACCGACTCGGGCGCGGCGTCTTTCTGCGCGCGCGCTTCGTTCGACTTCTTGGCTTCGAGCAGCTTGGGCATGAGCTGGTCGAGCTGGCCCTGCGTCCACAGCGCCTCCGCCTTGAACGAGCGGATCACGGCCGGCTGCTGCATGATGCCGACGGTACCGCGCGAGACGTGCACGATCTGCGCGGTCAGATCCTTGGCCGCTTCGGACGCGAGCCAGGTGACCACCGGCGCGATCTGCTGCGGGCCGCGCTTGAACTCCGTCGCGTCGACCTTTTCGCCGCGGCCTTCGGCCAGCGGAATCGTCATGCGCGTGGCCGCGCCGGGCGAGATGGTGTTGACCGTGCAGCGAAACTTCGCGACCTCCTTGGCCACCACGCGGCTGAAGCCCGCGATGCCCGCCTTGGCCGCGCCGTAGTTCGACTGGCCGAAGTTGCCGAACAAGCCCGACACCGAGGAGAAGTTGATGATCCGGCAATCGAGCCGGTTCTGGTCCTTGATGTAGCGCACGAACGGGCGCGTGCAGCAGTAGTGACCCTTGAGGTGGACCGCGATCACCGCATCCCAGTCTTCTTCTTCCATGTTGTAGAGCGTCTTGTCGCGGAGGATGCCCGCGTTGTTGACCAAGACGTCGAGCGCGCCGAAGGCGTCGAGCGCGGATTGGAAGATCGCGCGGCCGCCCGCCGCGGTCGCCACGTTGTCGTAGTTGGCTACGGCCTTGCCACCGCCGCGCTGGATCTCGGCCACGACCTCGTCGGCCACTCTCGAGCTGCCAGTGCCGTCGGTGTTGACGCCCAGGTCGTTGACCACGACCTTTGCGCCCTGCTGCGCGAACATCAGCGCGATCTCTCGCCCGATGCCACGCCCTGCCCCCGTCACGATCGCCACTTTGTCGTCGAGCACGCCCATGATCGTTCCTCCATCTCTCAGCGGGGTTTGAGAAAAACTCAAGTCGGGGCCGAGCGCAAGCTCCCGCGGGCGCAAAACTTCCCGTCGGGGCGCAATCTCACAAATAAGGCGTGAACAGGCGCGCGACACCGTCGCGCAGGCGCAATGACAGCGGCCTGCGCTCCAGGTCTTGCAGCGTCACCGGCGTCGCCACCGCGATGCGCTCGTCGAACAACCGTCCCATGCGTTTCGCCAGCTCCGGGTCGTAGCACTCGACCCCGAGCTCGAAGTTGAGCCTCAGGCTGCGCGGATCCCAATTGGGCGAGCCGAAGATCAGCCAGCAATCGTCCACGATCAGGAGCTTTCCGTGATCGAATGGCGGCGGCGTCAGCCACAACCGACAGCCATGCCCGAGCACCTTGGCAAAGTGTCCCCACATCGCCCACTGCACCATCGGCAGGTTGCCTCGCCGCGGCACGGCGATGTCCACGCGCACACCTCGCATCGCCGCCACGTTGAACGCGGTCGCGAGCGACATCTCAGGCAGGAAGTACGGCGTCAGCACGCGGATCGAGCTGCGCGCGCACGCGATTCCGCCCAGGAACGCCCAGCGGATCATGTCGATGTCCTCGTCCGGCCCGTCTGGGATGCCGCGTGCGAGGGTC
>JBIOJD010000534.1:0-2521 GCA_044450485.1 Polyangiales bacterium
GATCGCAGGCCGCGGTACGACGCTCTGCACGCGCCCGGGTACGGGCGAGCGGATGTAGTGCACCGAAAGCGCGGTCATGTAGATGCCGATCATGGTGCCGTCGCCTTCGCAGCGAACCTTCCCCACCCACTCTTCCATCGGCACGGGCACTCCTTGCTTGATCGGGCTCGGCACCTGCCCGCCGGACACGCGACGCGCATAGAGCAAGAACCCGTCGGCCGGCGACAGCAACACGCGGCCCTCGGGCGGATGCCGCTCGGGATCGCGGAAGAAGTAATAGAAGCGCCAGAGCAGAAACGAAAGCGGATCCATGGCGGGTCAGCCGGGCGAGATGCGGGCGATGAGATCGACAGCCCGGTCGCGGACGCGCAGCCCCGTCGCGCGATCGAGCCAGCGCAGCGGAACGCGGGTCAGAAACAGCGCAAGCGCAAAGCCGACCCCCGCCGCAAACGTCGCGTACTGCTTGAGCATGCCGAGGCAGGTCCGAACTGGTTGCCTTCGAAAAGCTTGCCCGAGCAACGCAAAAGGGTTTGCCCTCATCCGCGTGCCAACTGCGCTTGCGTGCCGTTCATCGGCTGGGATAATGGGCGCGCCCGAGGCCGCAGTCAACGACAGCAAGAGGCTTCCATGCAAGACGCGTTCGAGCAGTCGTCGTTCGGAGACGAGCCGCTGCCGCTCGTGCTCTCGCCCAAGCGTGAGACCTCGCGCGAACGTCTGCTCGAGCTGCTCGCGGCGCACAAAGACGAGCTGCACGCGAAGCTGCTCGAGCACGGTGGGCTCTTGTTCCGGGGCTTCCCCATCGAGAGCGCGGCGGACTTCGGCGGCGTCGTCGAACGGCTCGCGACCGGCCCCTCGGTCAACTACATCGGCGGCGACAGCCCGCGTAACAAGGTCCACGGCTCGATCTACACCTCGACCGAAGCACCTGCCGACGTGAAGATCCCGCTGCACAACGAGCTGTCGTTCGTGCGCAACCACCCGAAGCACATCTTCTTCTGCTGCGAGACTCCGCCGGTCGAGCACGGCGAGACCATCATCGGCGACTCACGCCGCATCTTCCACGCGCTCGACCCCGCGGTCCGGCAGCGCTTCGTCGACAAGCGGCTGCGCTACGTGTCGTGCTACTTCAATCGCAGCCTCATCATGGACATGCTCAACGCGCTCCAGCCCGCGCACAAATCCTGGCGCGAGGTGTTCGAGACCGAGGACCGCGCGGAGGTCGAGCGTCTGTGCCGCGAGCACGACTTCGAGCTGAGCTGGCACGGCAAGAACTGGCTGCGCATCATGCAGACGCGGCCCGCGGCGACCACCCATCCGGTCACGCACGAGGAAGTGTGGTTCTGCCAGCCGCACCTCTACGACTTCAACCCGCGTCTGCTCGGAACCGCCTGGCGCTACGTCGGTGCCAAGATCTTCTACGCCCGCCCCCACACGCGCCTGCACGAAGTCTTCTACGCCGACGGCTCGCGCATTGCCCGCGGGGACCTCTATCACATCCTCGACGTGCTCGACCAAAACACCATCGCCTTCCCCTGGCAGCATGGCGACGTGATGATGCTCGACAACGTGCTCTCGATGCACGGCCGCGCGACGTTTCAGGGTAGGCGCAGGATCCTCGCAGCGCTGACGAGCTGAGGAGCTGAGCCCCGCGTGTCGTATGTACGCGTATCGCCGCGTCCAATGCAGGCGTACGCCCACATTCGTAGGGAGAATTGCCCCAGATGCGGCGCGAGCCCCGCGCGCGTTGCGCTACCATCTATGGAAGGTGGACAGCGCACCGATCGAGGAGCACGTCGACGGCCGCTATCGAGTGCTGGAGTTGCTCGGCCGTGGCGGAATGGGGGCGGTCTACCGCGTCCACGACGAGCGCACGGGGCGAGAGCTCGCGCTCAAACGCCTGCTCGCCTCGCAACAACACCACGCCGTCGCGGCCGAGTTGTTCGAACGCGAGTTCCACACCCTGAGCCAGCTCGCGCATCCGCGCATCATCGAGGTCTACGAGTACGGCGTTGACGCCGCGGGCGCCTACTACACGATGGAGCTGCTCGGCGGCCAAGACCTGCGCGCGCTCGAAAAAGCCGAGTGGCGCAAGGCGTGCGAGCTGCTGCGCGACGTCGCATCGTCGCTCGCGCTCTTGCACTCGCGGCGCCTCGTGCATTGCGACGTCTCACCACGCAACGTCCGCTGCACGATCGACGGCCATGCCAAGCTGCTCGACTTCGGCGCCATGATGCCGATGGGCGTCGCCAAGCGCGTGGTCGGCACCCCGCCGTTCATCGCGCCCGAACTGTTGCAGCTGCAACAGCTCGATGGGCGTACCGATTTGTACGGGCTCGGCGCGCTCGGCTACTACCTGCTCACCGGACGTCATGCGTATCCTGCGCGCACCGCGCGCCAACTTCGCGACGTCTGGCGCAAGCGGCCACTTGCACCGAGCGACATCGATCCGGAGATCCCGCCCGCGTTGAGTCAGCTCGTGATGGAGCTGCTGCAGCACAATCGCAATGCGCGGCCGCGCTCC
>JBIOJD010000535.1:0-2516 GCA_044450485.1 Polyangiales bacterium
GAGTGGACTCCTTGTTTCTGCTTCTGCGTTAGAGGTGGCTCACCAAAAACCCACCACCGGAAAAGATCGCCGCCTGCAAGTCACGTGGGGAACGCGGTTCGTGTTGCCGACGGCTTTCACAGGAGTTAATGCGGCTCGTGCCTCGATCTGTGATCGCTTGCGCGCATTTGTGGCGCCTCAAAGAGGCGCGCCGCCGCAAAAAAGCAACTGCTTTACATGCAGGCTGGTGGCGGAACGCAGACGGCGCCCATGCACGACCCGCTGCGGCACGCCTGGTCGACGCTGCAGGGCTCGCCGTTGGGCGCAATCGCGCGGCACACGGGCGCCATGCTGCCGTCAGCCACGCACACCGAGCCGCCCGCACAGAGCTTCTGCGGCGAGCACGCTTGGCCATCGCCCGGAAGCTTCTTGCACGTGCTCGCCGTGGTGACGTCGGTTGCGTCGCAGTACTCGTCTTGCGGGCACTGCTTGGGCAGGCCGAGATGGCAGGCCCCGCCTGACGCCACGCCGGGCTCGCAGTGAAACGCGCTGCTTCCGTCGTACACGCAAGACAATCCTTCTTTGCACAAAGCGCCGCCCGGCTGGCACGCAGCACCCGATGCACCGACCTGCACGCTCGCGTTGTCCGCACAGCTCCCGACTTGAGTGTCCGTGCTGCCCGAGCAATTGAAACCGAGTCGGCACACTTTGCCGCTGGTGCCGCCGCACGCTTGGCCCGCAAGCGACGGACTCACGCACTGGCCGGCGACGCACATCAAGTCGTCGCCGCACTGGTTATCGCCCGTGCAAGCGTCTCCGGCCCCGAGCAGCGCTGCGCAGTGGCTCGGACACGCCGTCGAGCCTGCGCAGAACGCGTTGCCTTCGCACTCGGAGCTGACCGAGCACGGGTCGCCCTGCTTGACGTTGCCCGCGAGCACCTGAACGCACGGCGCCGGAAAGGTGTGCGAGAGCACGTCACAACCAAGCGCGCGGATTCCATCCATGCACGCGGGCAGCGGGCTCGAGTCGTACAGCACGTGCCCGCTCGCAATCGCCTGATCCATGTACGCAAACTCGGTCGCACGCAGCTGCGCGGCCACGCGCGTTACGCAGTCTTCGCCGCTGGTGAGCTGCATCAATGCAGACATGCCGACGCAGCCGAGCATCGCATCACAGATCGCAGTCGCCAGCGCGTCCGGTAGCTTGGCGAGCGGCGTAGGCGCAGCAGAGGTCGGCATCGACCCAGCATCGGAGCTGCCGGCATCGCTCGTCGCCGACGCCGCGCCCGCACCACCACCCGTGGCACCGCCGCTGCCACCTGCGGCGCGAGCACCTCCCCCGGAGCCGGCTGCGCCGCCGGTAGCAACGTTGGCCGAGCCTTCCCCAGTACCGCCGCCAGCATCCGGTCCGCCGACCGAGCTGTGCTTGCTCGTCACCGGGCTCTTCTTCGCAACGGAGCTCGAGGGGCACCCCACGAGCAGCACGATGATCAAAGACGGAACGAAGGCGACGAGCTTGCGCATGCGTGCTCCTTTTGACTCGGGGCGGCACGCGCCGCCCCTCCCCGACGAAGTGAATTCGTCGGGGCCCCTCCCCACGCGGAGCGGGAACTCCGCTCCCCTCTCGTCGCGTAGCGACGATTCACCCCTCAGTCGACTCGCGAGCTCATCTGAGGCAGTCCTCAATGCTCCACTCGCCCTGTCGCGAGTGAGCGCCGCACCCGGTCACTGAAGGGACCGTGCGGGTAGCGCGCCAAGTACGGCCGCGCGAGCTTCTTGGCTTCGTCCAGACGCCCGAGCTGCACGAGCGCGAGCAACAGCACCTGCTGGCGCTCTTCGGTGAACATGCTGCCCTTGAACTCGGCCTCGCCTTGGCGCGCGAGATTGAGCGCACGCTGCGGATCGCTGCCGAGCACGTGCTGCGCGACGGCCAGCATCTGCATCTCGCGCTCGAGTCGCGACTCGTCCACGGGCGCGGGCGCCGTGGGCTTGGCCGGAGGCTGCACCGCCGGCTGCTCTTGCTCGTGAGATGCTTCGGGCTTGGACGCTGCAACGACTTGCCCCGTACGGGCAGGCTGCGCGGCCTCGAACACGTCGGCACCATTCGCCGCGGACGGGGCCTGGCCCGCCCCGGCACGCATCGCACCCTCGATGCCAGCGCCCGGAGCCCGGCTCGGCTCGAGCCGCGCGAGGGCCGGCTTGCCCGCGCTCTGCTTGGCTGCAGCCGCGCCGGCGCCGCGCTTGGACCGCACGCCTGCGGGCGTCGTGGTCTCGATGGCGCTCGGGTCGAGCGTGACGGTGGATCGTGTGCCCGCCACCGCGGGCTCGCTCGGAGCCGCAACCACGGCGCTGCCGGTCGCGACGCTCGTGGGCGCGGCCACCGCCGGAGCAGAAGCAGCGCGCGGCGGTGCGCTCTGTGGCCGCGTGAAGAAGACCGCCGCTGCCACCAGACCAATTGCGATCGGCGCGGCAATGAAAGCCACGAGGCTGCCGCTCGCACCCGCGATCGACGAGGCCTGCGGCTGCAAATCCTTGGCC
>JBIOJD010000536.1:0-2511 GCA_044450485.1 Polyangiales bacterium
CTGGGCGCAACGGCGGCCGAGAGCGCGAAGTCCGACAACGCGACAAGGACTGCCAAACGCGCTGCACCCACCCCCAGAGCCTACCGCAGCAAGCGCTCGCGTGAGCGCAGCGAGCCCCGCGGATGGGTGGGGCCCCGATGAATTCACTTGCGCGGAGGGCGCGCGCCCTTCCCGATATCCGACCATTTGACCCGGAAGCAGTCCGCGCGATAATCCGCGTTCACCCATGGGCGCAGCAGCGCATCCACCTTCGTCGAGCGTGGCCGCGCCTTCGGTGATTGCGCCAGGCAATCACGACGGCGTCCATCTCGGGCACCGGGCGCTCCTGCGCAGCGCGGCGGAGCTCGCGCGGCAGAAGGGCCTGCGTTCCGTTGCGCTCACGTTCGATCCCCACCCATCGGCAGTGCTGGCTCCCGAGCGCGCGCCGACCCCGCTCACGACCATGAGCCGGCGTCGCGAGCTCCTGCTAAAGGCCGGCGCCGACGAAGTGTTGGTTCAGCCCTTCACCCCCGAGCTGGCGAGCTCGAGCCCGGAGCAGTTCTTGGATGGGCTGATGCGACGCGGCGCGACCGCGCTCGCCGTGGGTCCGGACTTTCGCTTTGGGCGCGGGCGCGCCGGCAGCGTCGACACGCTGCGCGAGTATGGTGCTCGACACGGGCTGATCGTCTTGGTCGAGCCGCCGCTGCTGATCGACGGCGAGCGCGTTTCGTCGAGCGCCATCCGAGAAGCGATTGCGCGCGGCGAGCCCGAGCGGGCGTGCACCATGCTCGGCCGGGTGCACGAGATAGAAGGACAGGTGGTCGAGGGCTACCACCGGGGCCGCAGGCTCGGCTTTCCGACTGCCAACCTCGAGACCGACCTGGTGCTGCACCCGGCCGACGGCGTGTACGCGGTGGTCGTGCGCTCGCTCGATCGCGAGCCGCACGCGCTGCGCTTCGGGATCGCCAACCTCGGTCAGCGCCCTACGTTCAGCGCGGGGCGCTCGCTCGAGGTGCACCTGCTCGACTGGGATGGGGACCTCTACGGCAGCCGGCTGCGCGTCGGCTTCGTGAAGCGAATCCGACCCGAACAGAAGTTTCTCGATTCCGAACGACTGCGGCAGCAGATCGAGTTGGACTGTCAGGCGTGCCGAGCTACCCTGGAAGCTTCCGACAGGGACGCATGGGCCTTGATCTGAGCCGAATCGAAGCTTGGTCGCGCGAGATGCTCGAGGGCGAAGCGCGGCGACGGGGCGTTCGCGCACCCGAATTTCGCACGCGCGGCGAGCTGGTCCGCTTGATCTTGCGCCACCAGTATGGAGACCGCTTCAACGCGGGCCGGGACCGGATCGCCGAGGCCCGGCGCAACCTGCAGCAAGCGCGCGAGCTCGTGGCCACGGCGCTCGGCGCGGCGTTGACCGCGCTGCCGGAGCCGTTCGACGCGTTGATGCGCTTACGCAACCGCTTGCCCGGGCCGTCGCCACGACGTTCACCCGTGGTCAGGGTGCACGAGCCGAGCTCTCCGCCTGTGATCGAGCCGAGCCCGGCGCCTGTGGTCGCAGCACCGGTCGTCGCGGATGTGCCCAAGCCCGCGGAACCGCCGCCGCGTGTCTCGCCCGCCACACGCACGTTCGTCGAAGAGCCGATACGCACGCGCTCCATGGCGCGTCTGCTCGCGGTGCAAGGTCACAAGGAACGGGCGCTCGCCATCTACGCCGAGCTGATCGAGCAGCAAACCGAGAGCCCGGCGCTGCGCGAAGAAGCCGAAGCGGTGCGCCGAGGCGACCCGATCGAAGCGCCCGTGTTACCCGCGCCGGGCGCGGAGCTCGAGCGTCCGAGCGCGCCCGACGCTGGAGACATCCTGTCGAGCGAAGGCGAGCCCAGCACGGGCCTGCTCTTGCGCTGGCACATCACCGAGCCCGGCCTGCGCCGCGCGCGCGCGGTGCTTGGCAGCGAAGGCGAGCTCGCGGTGCGCGTCATCAGCATCCGGCCGGACGACGAGCGCGTGGTTCGCTCCGAGATCACGGAGCACGCCCCCGTGGACGCGAGCGGCGAGTGGCAGACTCCACCGCTGGCGGCCGCGGTGCGCTGCTTCGCGGCTGCCGGCCTGCGCCAAGGCGACCGCTTCGTCGCGATCGTGCACGTCCATCCGGGCGCGAAGAAGAAGAGCTCGCCCTCCATCCGGCCTGCAGCCACGGCTTGAGCCTACCGCAGCGTCGACCGCGAATCGGCGCAGCGGCTCAGTGAGCGGCGGTGCTCGAGACCGCGCATTCTCGGTGGCTCACTTGCAGATGAAGCCGTCGCAGGTCGTGAAGTTGCAGCTCGTGAGGTCGGCGTGAAACAGGTAGCAGTCGAAGATGTCGAAGCACACGGCGTCCGCGCACATGTCGCCGCCGTTAGGGTCCCCGCTGCCGGCTGCACCGGTGCCGGCGTTCGGGTCTCCGCTCCCTCCAGCTCCGGCACCGCCGTTCGGGTCTCCGCTTCCGGCCATCCCATCGCTGCCGCCCGCGCCGCCTGAGCCGCCCATCCCGCC
>JBIOJD010000537.1:0-2507 GCA_044450485.1 Polyangiales bacterium
CTCGCGCAAGAGCGACCGCACGACCTCGCGCACGAACAGCGGCACGCCGCCCGAGGCGCGCCGTATGGCCTCGGCGAGCTCGTCGGAGGGCCGGTGCGAGCCGATTCGCTCCGCGAGCTCGGCCACGTGCGCGGTGTCGAAGGCCTCGAGCGGCAACGCATGAGCGTGGCGCATCAGCTTTCGTACCGGGCGGTCACCGCCGTCGTCGGGTACCGGCTCGCCGTCGCGCAGCGTGGCCACCACGAACACCGGCAGCTCTCGCAGCTCGGGCGCGACGAAGGCCAGCACGCCGAGCGTGCTCGCGTCCGCCCATTGCAGGTCGTCGAGCACGAGCAGCAGCGGCCGCAGCGCTGCGAGCTCGCGCAGCAGGCGTGCGACGCGCTCGATCTTGAAAAAGCGTGCGCTCTCGGCCTGCTCCTCCCGTGCGGTCGCGGCGGCGGGATCGTCGCCGTGGCCCGGCAAGACACCGCGTGCAGAGGCGGCCAGCTCGGGTCGCTCGCGCAAGACGCCGCGTAGCGCGTCGGCGATCGGCCACAGCGGCGGTGCCACACCCTCCTGCAGACAGCGTCCGTAACACACGCTCACGTTCATGCTCGCAGCGGCTGCTACGACCTCGTCTGCACACGCGGTCTTGCCGATGCCGGCTTCGCCGGTGATGACGCACAGCGAGCCGTGGCCCCCTACCGCTTCGCCGAGCCGTTGCAGCAGCTCGGACAGCACGCTCTTGCGGCCGACGAAGGTCGAGATGTCGGACGCCATGGCCGCAGGCGCGATCGGGTGGCGCGAGACAGGCTTCTGGGCGCTCACTTCAGCGGTGAAGCGATAGCCGCGGCTCTGCACCGTCTCGATCGGCTGCTTGCTGCCGCGGGCCTGACCGAGCGCTCGCCTGATGTGGCTGACGCTCCAAGCGACCACGCTCTCGCTCACGTGATCGTCTTCCCAGATCTCGCGCAACAGCTCCGCCTTGGTGACGAGCTCGCCCCGGTGCTCGACCAGGTACTGCAGGACGTCGAACACCTTCGGCTGCATGGCCAGCGCTTGGCCGCCGCGCCTGACCACGAAGGCATCCAGGTCGAGCTCGTAGTCCCCGAACCTCAGGCTCTCCACAGGCTCGAATGTAGCAGGAAACGTCTCCAGCCAACTTCTCCCGGGCCTACTTCGACTTCATGACCGAATCGAGATGCTCGCGTAGAACACCATGGCGTTCTGAGCCGGCGCAGCGATCGTGTTCGCCTGCGCCGCGATGAACAGCGTGGGCGCGGTGATCATCGCGAAGGTCTGGCCTGGCCTCCGCCGCCCATGGAGTGTCCCGTCACGCACGCCCGGTCGATCGCGAGCTTGCCCTTCAGCGGGCTTCCGTCGCGCGCGTTCTCCGCCTTCATCTGATCGATCCCCGCTTCGAGATCCATGGCGCGCTGCTGGGGCATGTCGCCGGTTGTCGTGGGCGTGGTCAGCATGATCACGATCCCGTGCGACGCGAGCAGCGGCCCGAGGAAATTCTCGTAGCTCTCCTTCACTGAAAACCACGTTCTCATCGCTGCACCACCTTGTGTCGGGAATTGCCCACATGGCGATGCTGTCGCCCGCTCTTGGGCCTGTCCTTGGCGGTCGTTTGGCGTTCGGTTGGCGCCCGGCAGCACAAAACCCGTGAGCAGGGTTTGACACCCCAGGGTTGCCGTTGTTGAGTGCGCCCCGAGGTGGGTTTAGCCGCTCGATGCTCATGCGGAGCGGCAGGGGCCAGTTTTGGCCAAAGGAGAGGTGAGTCATGAGCTCTTGGAACGGAAAAACATTCGCGCTGTGGTGCTCGCTGGGCGCGCTCGTGGTCGCTGCGTGCAGCGGAACGAAGCAGACCGCTGAAGATGCTGGCATGGATGGTGGGACCGCAGACGGCGGCAAAGCCGGGCAGGGCGGTCACGGTGGTGGAGGTGGGCAGGCAGGAAGCAGCACGGCATCCGCGGACGCCGGGATGCTGCCGTTGATGATGCTGATGTGCACCGAGGCGCCGCCCACCGATCCCGTGACCTGCGGCGGTCAGACCTGCATGGCGCCGACCAACTATGCGATGAATCCCTGCATCGTGCCTTGCTGCCTGACGAAGAACGGGCACGAGGTGTGCGCGTCCAAGAGCACGGCGATGGGCTTCAGCACCGAGTGCACGCTACCTGCGACTCCGGATCCGAGCTGCCCAGACGCGATGGGTGGCGCCCTGGGGACGTTGGGTGGCATGGGCACAGTGCCGGACGGCGGTATGGCAGCCGGCACCGCGTTCAAGGGCTGCTGCAACGAGTCGATGCACAAGTGCGGCATCATCTCGACGCTCCGCCCAGGCTGCGTCACCCAGAGCACCCTCTTGATGCTACCGGCCAACCCGATGACCTGCAGCGCCTCCGACGACGCAGGCCCCGGCCAAGACGGTGGTTGAATCGAGCTCCCGAGCCCATCAAGGGTGAATCGCGGTTCTGCCGCGACAGGTCAGCGAAGCTATGGACCCGCCGAATCGCTCGCGA
>JBIOJD010000538.1:0-2431 GCA_044450485.1 Polyangiales bacterium
GCCACCAGACGTTGCTCGATGTTGCGGACCTGATCGGCGAGCACGAACTGCAACCCGTAGGTCTTCGACTCACCGGGCGCGAGATCGAGCTCGGTCGGTGGGTTCCAGGGCTGCGCCGCGCTCCATTCTTTGTCCGCGTACGCCTTGGTGTGAACCATCCACTCGAGGAAGCCTTCGAAGGTCGAGCTGCGCTGCGTGAGATCGGTGAATATTCCGACCGGGTCTTGGTTGCCGGACTTGGGCGCGCTCCAGATCGGGTTGTACGCCTCGAACGGCGTGCTGCCGTCCGGCAACACCAGCAACACGGGTGCTTGCCCGTTGAGGCGCGTGACCTGTAGGTATCCCGCGTCGCGACCGATGTAGGGATCAGGAAACGAGCAGGTGGCGTGCGCGGCATCGAGGGTGCGGCCCGTGAGCACGTTGTCGAACACCATCGGCAGCCCGAGCGCGCCGACCTGCATCGCAGCGCTCGATGAATTGGTGAGCACGATGCGCATGCCCAAGCGCCCGCCCGTAAGCAGCCAAGAGCGGGTCACATGCAGCGGCGCGCTCGCGGGCAAAGCGAGGTCCGCAGCGGCCTTCACGTCGCCCGAGGCCGTCATGGCGGTGACCGCCGTGCGCGAGCTCCAGGTGTCGATGTTCTGCCACTCGCCGCTCGTGCCCGTGCGCACGCGCAGTGTGAGATCGCCGAGCTGCACGTAGCCGGGCCCAGAGCGTGCGGCGAGCAGGTCCGCAGGCGCGAAGTCGAAGCCAGGCGCGACCTTGGGCGCGAGCGACGCGATCGTCTGCGAGCTCTTCGTCAGCCGCACGCACAGCTCGGCCGTCTCGAAATTGAGCGTGTCGGGTGAAGCGCTGCAGGTGCCCTGCACCCAGGGCACGTCGGCAACGGGGCCCGGGTCGACGAAGGTATCCATGCCGGCGTCGCTCGCGCTGCCAGCAACCCCGGTGCCGCCACTACCCGCCGGCTTCGTGCCTCCAATGCCGCCACTCGAAAATGTCGCTCCGCCAGACCCGATGGCGCCGGGGACCGCATTAGCCCCAGCGCTCGCGTTGCCCGCTGCGCCGGCGGGCCGTCCTGCCTTGTTGGAGCAGCCGCAGGCCACGGCGACCGCAGCCAGCACGCATAGCAACCCTCGGCAGCGGAGCACGAACATCCTAGAGCTAGTGACCCGACGGCGGCGCCACGGGTCAAGGTGGACGCTCTTCGCGTTGCAGCTCGCGAATCAGTGCGCTCACTGGTCTGGTAGAGTCCGGGGGTGCTTTCTCGAACCGTCAGAGCCACCCGCTGCCTGCTGCTGTCGGCGTCGAGCTTGCTCGCGCTCTGCGCATGCGGTGGCCAAGCAGCCTCGAGCCACGACGCCGGCAAGAGCGGCCAGAGCGACGCGGCCCACGTGGCCGGGCACGGCGGCAACGGCGCAGCGGGCGGTTCGGCCCGGGACGCTGCAAGCCCGGGCGCGGATGCCGGCAGCGACAACACGCGCATGGATGCGAGCACCGCTGCGGATGCCAGCGACATGGATGCCGCGCGCGATGCTGCCGGTGACGCACGCCTCGACGCAGCGATGGACACGGGTGCAGCCGACGGCGGGCCCGACTCATCGAGCGATGGCGCGATGGCCGATGCTTCACCGCCGCACACGCTGAGCAGCATCACCGTCGCGCCATTGAATCCGCTCGTGCAGCTCGACCTGAGCCAGCCCGGCACTCAACCGTTCACGGCCACCGGCCACTACCTCGATGGCATGAGCGACGACCTGACGGCACAGGTGCAATGGACGGTCGCCAACGCGAACGTCGGCGCGATCACCGCTAGCACGCTCACGATCCCCGCGTTCAGCAGCACGAAGGCAGAGGTCTCCAAGATCACCGCCAGCCTCGACGGCATCGACGGCGTCGCACAGATCACCGTGGTCGCGTATGCGAGCAGCGGCCCAAAGCCCGCTCGGTTGTTGGTGTTGCCCTACCAAGATTCAGCGGGCAACCAGACCACGGCGCTCGACTTCGCGACCGCGATTCCTGCGCTCGACGTGTTCTTCCTGGTGGACGCGACCGGGTCGATGGCGGGAGAGATCAGCAACCTGCAGAGCTCGCTCAGCAGCACCGTGCTTCCCGGCATCTCGGCGGCCGTGACCGATGCGCAGTTCGGAGTCGGAGCGCTCGAGGACTTCCCGGTCGATGGCTACGGCAGCTTGCACGGCTCGGACTGCGGCGGCGCTGGCGAGAGCGCGGCCGACCAGCCGTTCAAGCTGAAACAAGCCATCACCAGCAGCAGCTCGGCAACGCAGACCGGGGTGAACGCGCTCTCGACTGGCAGCAGCGCGCCCATCGGCTGCGGTGGAGACTGGCCCGAGGCCGGGCTCGAAGCGCTCTATCAAGTGGCGACCGGTGAGGGCTTGTCGGGACCGTCGCCGACCAGCGTGCCCGCGAATCA
>JBIOJD010000539.1:0-2421 GCA_044450485.1 Polyangiales bacterium
AGCTCCCGCGCGAGCTCCGCTCGCAACTGCACGGCGACCTGCGCGGCCTGCTCCGTTGCGCCGAGCTTGAAGCGCTCGGGGTGCTTCTCGAGCTGCGCCGGGACCGCGAGCACGCTGTCGATCGCGATCAGCAAGCGCATGTCGCGTGAGGGCGTGGCGAAGTCTTCCCACGGGCCCTCGGTCTCGAAGATCTCGAAGCCTGGCGGCATGGGAATGGGCGCGCGATGGGCCGCAGCGAAGTAGTGCTCCCCGTTGTCGACCGACAGCACGCGGCGGCGCACCGACTCTTCGAGCGCGTCCAGCAAACTGACGAGGCGCACGTGCGGATCGAGCGGGGCCGGGTTGATGAGCCGGTCCATCGCGTCGTAGAAATCGTCCTTGCTGCCTTGGTATTGTTGCAAACCGAAGCGTGCGTGCTCCTCACCGCTCGCGAGCGCCGCGTTGTCCAAGGCGGTGAGCTCGTGGGCCAACCGATCGTAGAGCAGCGGCCGAAACTGCTTGAAGCCCGCGCCCACGTCGTTGGTGCTCGGATCGAACAGAAACGATCCAGGAAAGAAGCGCCGCCGCCCGATCGTCCCGTCGGGCTGCGCCTCGGCTGCGATCAGGATGCCGTAGGCGGCGGGATCACGCCCCTGCGGAAACCATTTGGCCACGATCATGACGTGGCCGTAGGGATCGGCGTAGACGGTGCCGGGGGGCAACGAGGCACGCGTGAGCGCGACGGGGTAAAGATCGGTCTCCGAGTCCTCCGGATGCGTCCGGCCAGTCGCCGAGTGCACCCCGTTGCGGACCTTGTGGTTCACGAACGCGACGAACGCCGCGGTGTCGTCGGGGCTCTCGCGCGCCATCAAGTTGGTTTGCAACGGGCCACAACGCGGCGGCACGCCAGAGCGGCCGCGCGAGCACTGCCGATACCCGAATGGCAGCCGGAGCTTCCAGGAGAAATAGGCGCGCAGCGAGTAGGGTAGGTCGGCGCAATCGGGCACGAGATCGATCTTGTTCTCTTCGCCGGGCCCGAGGTGGTCGAACAGCAGGTTGCGCTGCTCGTCGCGCAGCAGCGCGTGCAAGCTCTTCCAAGTCTGCTCGTCGTCCGGCGCGCCCGCGAAGAGCTGTTCCACGAACGCGGACCAGAGGTTCTCGGTGTCATGCTCCCAGCGGAAGCGCGGAGCCCAGACCGGACCTTCGGCGGTGGACGACGGCGCAGCGAGGTCCTTGTGAACGGCGACGCGCCTGCATGCGAGCACGCTCGGTCCGTCGACGAAGAGCGCTGTGTAGACCGCGGCCTCGGGCGTGAAGCGCGCCCATGAGGTGAATGGCGGCCCACCGAGGCGATGGACTTCGCTCGAGACCAGCTCACCCTTTGTGTCGTAGACGAAGAGCCCTGGCGCCGACACGGGCCGCGCGGTCGTGGCGATCAGGCGCAGGGGCCGCCCGGCCGCGGGCCATTGTGGCGATACGAACACCCGCGCGTCCGCGCTGTCGTGACACGCGTTCGGCGCTGGCGCCGATGCGGGCGGCAGGGCGTGAAGCGCGGCACGGTCTACCAACGCGGCCGGCGGTGGCTCCGCACCGAGCACCACGAGCGTCGTCACGCGCTCGAGCAACGAGCGTCGCGAGCTCTTGGCGCCGAGCTGCAAGTCGCTCACCACGGTGTGCTGCACGTCCACGACGGTCTCGCCGCCACCCGTGCACGGCCGTGCGAACTCGCCGAGCGCGTGCAACGCCATGGGCCTGCCGGCCTCGTCCTTGCCGAGGTACAGCATGATGTGGCCGGGAAACGCGAGCAGCACTGCGGCGTGCGACGCGGCCGCATCGAGCGCGTCGAGCTTTTGCTTCGGCTCCATGCCGGTGAGGTCGACATCGTAGAAGCCGGCCTGGGCTTGCCAGCCGCTGTGGCGCGGCAATGCGAGATCGAACGCCTCGAACAGATCCATCTGTAGCCGCGAGCAGTCGCGGCCGCCATTGCTGTCGCCAAACCCGTATGGAGAGTCGAGAAACGAGAATGCGGTGGTGAACAACGCGCGGCGGGTGAGCGGCCGCTGGGTGGGCTCGAGCCCACGCGCGTCGATCTCGGTGAAGCCGCCCTTGGTCGCGAGCACGGCTCGATCGCCAGAAAGCGCGGGCACGCTCGTGTGCTTTGCGAGCGGGTAGGTGCGTCCCGAGTCGTCGCGGAGCGTGACCGCCTGCGCCGCACGCAGTCTCGGGCCGTGCACGAATGCAGCCTGTCTCGCGGTCGGGATCGGCGGCGAGAGCTGGTCCAGCGCGCTCCCATCGAGCCAACCGATCGCGTAGCGCGTCCGCGCGAGCCACATCCCGTTCGGCCACGGCGCGAGCAGTTGCACGACTTCTTGATCGTGCGCGGCGCTGCACGCGTTGCGGTCATACGCGAGGCTGAGCTCGGCTCCCGGCTTCTGCTCGAAC
>JBIOJD010000540.1:0-2414 GCA_044450485.1 Polyangiales bacterium
GACCAGGTTCACGAACACGAGCGGGCGGCCGTGCTTGCGCGCGATCGCGGCAAGCATGTCCGGTCGGCCCGTGCGCTTGACCAGCGTGAACGGCGACGCCGCGATGTTCAGCAGCACGTCGGCGCCGCCGGCCACGACGTCCGCGACGGGGTCGCTGTCGTAGAGGCGTCGCAGCGGGCTTTCGACCGCGTTCCACACGTCCTCGCAGATGGTCACGCCGAAGCACGTGCCAGAGAGCTCGAACACGTCCGTGCCCGTGCCTGGCTCGAAGTAGCGGTCCTCGTCGAACACGTCGTAGGTGGGAAGCAGTCGCTTGCGGAACACTTGCCGCACCGCGCCGCCTTGCAGCAGAGCGACGGCGTTGAAGAGCGAGGGCTGCGGTCCATCGCTGCGCTCGACGAAGCCGCACAGAACGGCGATCTGTTGCGGCACCTCGGCCGCGAGCTCATCGAGCACGCGCAGGTTCTCGGCGACGAACGCGGGCCGATCGAGCAGGTCGCGCGGCGGATAGCCGGTGAGCGTCAGCTCCGGCAGCAACGCGAGCACGGCTCCCTGCGATGCGGCCTCTCGGACCGCGTCGAGCGCGCGGTCGCGGTTGCCTTGCAGGTCGCCCACCGTGGTGTCGATTTGGCAGAGCGCGATCCGCATCCGAGCCTCGGTTCACCCGAGCCTAGCACGGCGCCGATCGCGCGGGCCGTACGGCCAAACCTCGCGCCGCTCACTCTGCCATCGCCGGTAGATACGCCGCATTCCCAGGCGTGACCACGATCAGGCGATAGTCGCCGACGGCGAGGTCGGGCGGCACGCCGAAGGCCGCGTCGAAGCCGCCTTGCTCGCCGCTCACCGCGACGCCGAGCAGCATGCGCTCGCGCCTGCCCTCGGTCGCGAGCGAGACCTCGATGCGCAGCCCGGACACGCCGAGGCCAGCGCCGTTCTGCACGCGACCCGCGACGCGCAGCTCGGTCCCACGCAGCACGCTGTGGTGGCGCTCGCCGAGCGTGACCGTGAGCGGCGCGCGGCTCCCGAGCCCGGTCGCGGCGTTCTTGCTGCGCGCTCCCATGAACGAAGCTTGCTCGCCTGCTTTGGCTCGAGCCGCCGACGTAGCGCTGTCGCTCGGCGCGACCCAGCGGCCTTGCAGCTCTTTGTCGCCCGGGCGTCGCACGCCGTGCACGTCGCGGCCTGCCAGCGAGTAGCTGCGCTCGTACGCGGCCGGGCGTGGCAGTGGATCGGGCTCGACGGGCTGGTACTGCGGGCGATCTTGCGCGCCGTGGGCGGTCAAGCCGTGGGCCGAGCCTCCGAGGTCGATGCGCATGAAACCGATACGCGGAAGCTCGACCTCGGCCCACGAGTGCGCCTCGTTCTGCACGAAGCGCGCAGGGATGCCGAGCGCCTGCGCCGTGACCACGAACGCATACGTGCGGTGACGGCAGATGCCTTTTTTCGCGCGTGCGAGATCGAGGTAGATGTCACCCGTATCGGGCGGTGGCTCGGATGACTCTTCGAAGGCGCGGAAGTGCGCGACCAGCGCCGAGAGCGCGTCGGCCAGGTCCGAGTCTCTGTCGACGCCCAGCGTGGCGGCGAAGCTGAGCGCGCGGCTGCGAATGCTCGGCTCGAGATCCGGCACATGGGAAGCGAGCGCAGTGACTTTGCCATGCGGCAGCTCGGCTCCGAAGTACGCGCGCGGAGCATCGGTGAGGAACGCAACGAACACCGAGCCCGGCGGCACGGCGCCTTGGGCCACTGCAAAGAAGTTGTCCGCGCCGTCGCGCTCGATGGTGATTTGCGCCGCGGGCTCGGTGCGCCAGTGGAGGATGCGAGACTCGGGAGACACCGAGGGTAGGGGCACCGCACGTCCCTGTGAGAAATCGAGCGTGACCTCGCCAAAGAAGCGGTCGCGCGGCCGCGCGTCGGGGGGCTTGGCGTTCGCGGTCTCGATCGGCACGGGTCGCCTGCGCGGGTCGTGGATCGTGAGCACGGGCGTCTTGCCGTCGCGATCGAGGCGCGTCGCGTCGAGGCTCGTCACGCGCTTGAACGGTGCGATCGAAGGGTTGAAAGCTTCGTAATACTCGAGCGAGCCTTCGAGGTCGGTCATGCGGTCGGGCTTGAAGCTCGGCGAACGCCGGCCCGGCTGCTCGGCGCCCAGGCCGTCGCCCGGTGTTGCCAGCATCGACGGTGCGCTCTGGGCTGCGCCGCTGCGCTCGGGCGCGGGCAGCACTTCACCGTCGTAGACGATCGCCGACGGGTCGGCCTCGTGTTGGGCGAGCGCGACCACGGCCTCGTCCGGGTCCACGTTCGGCACCGGCTCGTGCAGCACGTCTTCCCCTCGAGCGTGGCCGATCGCGAGCGCCGCGGCGACCACGCCGAGCGCGAACCTGCGGGCCTGTGCGGGCATCGCGGCAAGCGTAGCGCAAGCA
>JBIOJD010000541.1:0-2407 GCA_044450485.1 Polyangiales bacterium
AGCCGATTAGATCCGAGCGGCCCATGCGCGCGAGCGCCTCGCGCAAGAGCGGCCAGTTCTCGGGGTCGTGATAGCGCAGAAAGGCCTTGTGTAGCCGCCGCGTGCGCGGGCTCTTGACCGTGATCACCTCGCCGCCTTCTCGCCTCAGCTTGCGCAGCGGGTTCTTGCCGCTGTGGTACATGGCGGTGGCGCTCGCCATCGGCGATGGCAAGAAGGTCTGCACTTGATCGGCTCGGAAGCCGTTGCGTTTGAGCCACAGCGACAGCTCGAGCATGTCCTCGTCAGTCGTGCCGGGATGCGCGGCGATGAAATACGGAATCAGGTACTGCTCCTTGCCGGCTTCCTTCGAGTAGCGATCGAAGAGCTGCTTGAAGCGCTCGTAGCTGCCGATGCCGGGCTTCATCATCATCGCGAGCGGTCCCGGCCGGACATGCTCAGGCGCGATCTTGAGGTAGCCGCCCACGTGGTGAGTGACCAGCTCCTTCACGTACTCGGGCGACTCGATCGCGAGGTCGTAGCGTACGCCGGAGCCGATCAACACCTTCTTCACACCCGCGACCTTGCGCGCCTTGCGGTAGAGCCGGATCAGCGGGCCGTGATCGGTGCCGAGGTTCTCGCACACCTTGGGATAGACGCATGAAGGCCTGCGGCAAGCGGCTTCGATCGCGCGGCTCTTGCACGCCAGTCGATACATGTTGGCGGTGGGCCCGCCGAGGTCCGAGATCACTCCGGTGAATCCAGGCACGTCGTCTCGCACGCGCTCGATCTCTTTGAGCACCGACGCCTCCGAGCGGCTCTGGATGATGCGTCCCTCGTGCTCGGTGATAGAGCAGAACGAGCAGCCACCGAAGCAGCCGCGCTGAATCGAGATCGAGAAACGGATCATCTCGTACGCAGGGATGCGCGCGCTGCCGTAGCTCGGGTGGGGCACGCGCCTGTAGGGCAGCTCGTACACGCGATCGAGCTCGGGCGTGGTCAGGGGCAGGGGCGGGGGATTCACGAGAACGTCGAGGTTGCCGTGGCGCTGCACGAGCGCGCGCGCGTTGTGCGGGTTGCTCTCCAGGTGCAGGATGCGCGAGGCGTGTGCGTACAGGATCTTGTCTCGCCGCACGTCTTCGAACGAGGGCAGGCGGATCACGGTCTTGTCGCGAGGAGGCCTCGGGACGCGGTGCCGGAGCTGCAACAGGGGCGCGTCCGCGCCAGGCGTGCTCGGGCTGCAAGCTCGTGCGGAGCTAGTCTGCTCCATCGCGTACGGGTCGGGCGCCGGCTGCACGGGCCCCGGTGTGTCGATCTCCCGCGAGTCGATCACGAGCAGCCCTTCCGGCAGCGTTCGCCGCACGAAGGCCGTGCCGCGCAGGTCGGTGATGCCCGCGATCGGCTCGCGCCGCCCGAGGCGGTGCGCGATCTCGACCACCTGGCGCTCACCGTTGCCATAGACCAAGAGGTCAGCCGCGGTGTCGAGCAGCAGCGAGCGCCTCACCTTGTCCGACCAGTAATCGTAGTGCGCGATGCGACGCAGGCTCGCCTCGATGCCGCCGATCACGATCGGCACGTCTGGATAGGCTTCGCGGCAGCGCTGTGTGTAGACGATGCATGCGCGGTCCGGGCGCGCGCCGGCTTGTCCCCCGGGCGTGTACGCGTCGTCGCTACGCGGCTTCTTGTCGCTCGTGTAGCGATTGACGAGCGAGTCCATGTTGCCCGCGGTGATCCCGAACATCAGATTCGGGCGACCGAGCTCGGTGAAGGCGTCGAGCCCGCGCCAGGCAGGCTGCGCCAGGATCCCGACCCTGAAGCCCTGCGCTTCGAGCAGGCGACCGACGAGCGCCATGCCGAACGCTGGATGGTCGACGTACGCGTCCCCCGTCACCAAGATGACGTCGCAGCTATCCCAGCCCAGCGCATCCATTTCGGCGCGGGTCGTGGGCAGGAGCTCGGCCACGCCGAAGCGCTGCGCCCAGTACGGTCGATGTGAGAACAGCTCCACGGGAGCTGAGTGTGTAGTGCCCGAGCTGCGCGCTGTCGAGTAGCCAAGGGTCGCGTGACCCTCCCGGCTCAGCGCCCCGCGAGCCGTTGTTCCGCCTCGCGCTTGAGCGTGCGCTTGTCGATCTTGCCGGACGCGATGCGTGGAAGTTGATCGCGTTGCACGAACACATGCGTCGGCACCTTGAACTGCGCCAGGCGCGAGGCCACATGCGCCTGCAAGTCCTCGGCGGTGATCGGCGCGTTTCCGCGCAGCATGATGGTCGCGGCCAGCGCTTCTCCCAACCGTTCGTCGGGCACGCCGTACACGGCCGCTTCGAACACGGCAGGGTGCTCGTACAACGCGTGCTCGACTTCCGGGCAGCTGATGTTCTCGCCGCCGCGGATGACGATGTCCTTGGCGCGACCGGTGATGAACAGGAAGCCC
>JBIOJD010000542.1:0-2395 GCA_044450485.1 Polyangiales bacterium
CGAACGCGCCTCGTGTTGGGCGTGCACGGATCGGACGAGGTCTCGCCTTTGGCCCCGCAGCCATGCGTGTCCTATGTGGCCGCCGACCTCGGGCAACATCACGACGTCCGCGAGCTGCTGCTCGGACGCGCGTTGGAGCTCGGGATCGACACCGTGGTGCACGGGCCGTCGCAGCAAGGAGACATCGACGCTGCGGGGCGTTCGTTCGAGCGCGACGTCGAGGCGACACGCCATCTGCTGGCGCTCGCCGAGGAGCAGCCGCGCATCACGCGCTTCGTGTTACGGAGCTTCTCCGACGTCTACCGCATCGAGCGCGACCAACCCGCATTGATCGACGAAGATCACGCGCTCGATCTTTCGGCCGGTGCTCCGGAGCTCACACGCAGCCACGTCGAGGCGGATCTGACGACCTGCGCCAAGATCGGGCAATCTCGCCTGCAGATCGCGGTGCTGCGCTGCAGCGAGATCCTCGCGCCCGGGCTGCAGAGCCCACTGTACGACTATCTCGGCTCTCGGCTGTGCCTGCGACCCCTTGGCTACGACCCGATGCTCAACCTGCTGTCGCTCGGCGACGCCACCGACGCGCTTCGGCTTGCCGCGTTCTCTCACGCTCGGGGTGTGCTCAACGTGCCAGGCTGCGACACGTTGCCGCTGTCCGATGTGGTCCACCTCTGCGGTCGATGGGGCTTGCCACTGCCCGGACCGCTGCTCGATCCGCTGTACGGCTTGCGGGCAAGGGCGATAGGTGGGCGTTTTCGTTACGCTGCCGATCGCGAGCGGCTGCACTACGGCGCGATTCTGGACGGCAAGCGAGCGCGCGCGGCGCTCGGTTACGAGCCGCACAGTCCGCTCGAGCTGGCGGGGCTCTTCAGTCGCCGAGGTCGAAACGCACGGACTGGTGCGCAGTCGGGCACAAGCGGCTCCATGTAGGTTGCACGCCGCAGGTTGCGGCGGCGGGCTGCGCAGCGTTCGACTGACCGTGGTAAGCTATATGAAGGTGGGGGAGCAGCGAACGAGCTGCGCTCCCGCGCTGGCAACAGGTGCTAGGTCGGCCGTCTCAAGCTGCCCGCACGCCTCACGGCGTGTCCACGCTGGACCGATCCAGCCAACAGCTTGTGGGCCGCTATCTCATCAAGGAGCAGCTCGCCGCCGGCGGCATGGGTGTCGTGTACCGGGCGGTCGACACCGCCACCGGTCAGGAGTGCGCGCTCAAGCGCATCAAGCCGGAGGTTGCGACCAATCTCCAGGGCGTCGAGGCCTTCGAGCGTGAGTATCGCGTGCTCGCCGGGATCAATCACCCGCGCATCATCCGCGTTCACGAGTACGGCGTCGACGAGGCAGGCCCCTTCTACACCATGGAGCTGGTCGAAGGCAGCGACTTGCGCAAGCTCGCTCCGCTGCATTATCGAGACGCGTGCCGATATCTGCGCGACGTCGCAGCGTCGCTCGCCTTGCTTCACGCGCGAAGATTGCTGCACCGCGACCTCAGTCCACGCAACGTGCGCGTCACCGCCGACGGGCACTGCAAGTTGCTCGATTTCGGCGCGCTCACCGGGTTCGGCCCGTCACTCATCATCGTGGGGACCCCGCCTGCCATCGCGCCCGAGGCTGCGCGCGGCGGCTCGCTCGATCAGCGCACGGACTTGTATGCGCTCGGCGCGCTTGCTTATTGGCTGCTGACCGGCCGTCACGCGTATCCCGCCAAGCGCATCGACGAGCTGCCCGAGCTCTGGGGCACTCCGCCAGCGCAGCCCTCGGCGTTCGCCGAAGGCATTCCATTGCCATTGGACGAGTTGGTTCTGGCCCTGCTACGGCACGATCCGCTGGCGCGCCCAGCCAGCGCCGCCGAGGTGATCGCCAAGCTCAACGCGATCGCGGAGCTCGAAGCCGAGGACGACGACGAGGTCGGCAGGCTCGCGACGAGCTTCTTGGCCACGCCGCACTTCGTCGCGCGCCGCGCCGAGCTCCACGAGCTCGAGGCGCGCGTGGCCGCCGCGGTCGCGGGCATGGGCGGAGCGGTACTGATCGAAGCGGCCGCAGGCATGGGACGCACGCGTCTGCTCGACGAGCTCGCCGTGGTGGGTCAGCTCGCGGATGCCCGCGTCGTGCGGGTGGACGCCAGCATGCACAGGCAACTTCATGGCACGGCGCGCGCGCTCACGCGCCTCGTGCTCGACGCGGTGCCGACCGCGGCCGACACCACGGCGCGGCTCAGTCCAACCGCGCTCGCACAGGTGGGCGAGATCGCCTCGCGCATGCGCTTGCGGCACTCGATGCCGGTGCCCACGAGCCAAGCCGACCCACCGCTCGCAGGCGGCGTGTCTCTCGAGAGCTGGCTGGCGGAGGTCAGCGACCACGCGCCCCTGCTGATCGAAGTCGACAATGCGGAGTACGC
>JBIOJD010000543.1:0-2386 GCA_044450485.1 Polyangiales bacterium
AGCCGAGCGCTGGTTCGCCACGCAGTTCGCGAGCCTGCTCGACAAGCTCGCGAGCACGCCCGAGGCCGACGGCAGCGGCAGCTTGCTCGACACGAGCACGGTCATCTGGGTCAAGGAGCTCGGCGACTCCCGCCTGCATGACTTCAAGGCCGTGCCGTTCGTGATCGCGGGCAGCGGCAACGGTTACTGGAAGCCCGGCCGCTACTTGAAGCTCGATTCCGTGCCGCACCAGAAGCTGCTCGTGTCGCTGTGCTTGGCGATGGGCGTCGACGTGGACCACTTCGGCGTCAGCGACATCACGGGCGATTTGCCGGAGCTCTCGGGCTGAGCCATGAGCCGCATGCACAACCTCGCGCGAGCATTGGCCGTGATCGCCGCGCTGATCGCGGTCGGGTGTCGCGGCGCCTTGAGCGACGCGGGCAGCAGCGCGGGCAACGCAGGCGCGGCCGGCACCCCAGGCAGCGTCACCGGCGTGGCGTCTTCAGCGACCGCCGCTGATTGCAGCGTGCAGTATGGCGGACGTCGGCTCTGGCGGCTGACACCCGCGCAATACGACGCCACGATCCACGACCTGCTCGGTGTGGACGGAACCTGGGGTCAGGGCTTCCCGGCGGACACCGTCGCCCAAGGCTTCGCGAACGGCGCCTCCACCCTCACCGTGACGCCGCTGCTCGCAGACAAGCTGCGCGATGCTGCGGAGGACGTCGCGCAGAAGGTCTCGCTCTCGAACCTCGCGCCTTGCGCCACAGCCACAGCCGCAGCCGACGCGGCGTGCACGCAGCAGCTTGTCACGCAGCTCGGCACACGGGCTTTCCGCAGGCCGCTCGACGATGCCGCGGTCCAACGCTACGTCGCGCTCGCGAAGACCGCCGGCTCGTTCGAATCGGGCGCGCGGCTGGTCGTGACCGCGATGCTGCAATCGCCGCACTTTCTGTATCGTTTCGAGCTGGGGACGCCCGACGCCAGCGGCCGCTACGCGCTCGACGACTACGAGATCGCGAGCGAGCTCTCGTATCTGCTGTGGGAGAGCATGCCGGACGACGCGCTGTTCCAAGCGGCGAGCGGCGGCAACCTGCACACGACGGATCAGATCCGCGCGCAGGTCGACCGCATGCTGAGGTCCGAGCGCAGCAAGCCCATGGCGCGGGCGTTCGTCGTGCAGTGGCTCGGCCTGTCTGCGCTCGCAACCGTTCCCAAGGACCCGGGGCGCTTCCCGGACCTCACGCCCGAGCTGCGCGCCGAGCTCGGCGGCGAGATCGAGCGCTTCGTCGACCACGTCATGTTCGAGCTCGATGGCTCCCCGTCGGCGTTGCTGACCGCGCCGACGACCTATCTCGACGCCGCGCTCGCCAGCTTCTATGGCGTCTCGCTCGACCGCCCCGACATGCAGGGCATCTCGGCGATGAGCCTCTCGACGCAGAGCCGCCGCGGGATCTTGACGCTCGGCGCAATGATGCTCGTGCACGCGCGCTCGAACGACTCCTCACCCATCCTGCGAGGCAAGCTGGTGCGCGAGCAGTTGTTGTGCCAGCCGCTGCCGCCACCGCCTCCGGGCATCGCGATCCAGCCCCCGCCGCTCGACCCGACCAAGACCACGCGCGAACGCTATGCCGCGCACTCGCAGCAACATCCGTGCGTCGACTGTCATCACCTGATGGATCCGATCGGCCTCGCGTTCGAGCACTTCGACGGCATCGGCCGCTATCGCAGCGACGACAACGGCCTGCCGATCGACACGAGCGCGCAAATCATGGACAGCCCCAGCACCGACGGAAGCTTCCCTGGGAGCGATCAGCTGATCGACGCGCTCGCGGCGAGCACCGACGTGCGCGGTTGCTACGCGCAAGAGTGGCTGCGATTCGCCTACGGCATGGACGACGACGCGCAAGCTGGCTGCATCGCCAAGCGCGTGCAGGACGACTACGCCGGCGGCGACGGCTCGCTCGGCGCGCTGATCGCGATTCTGACCGAGGGCGAGCAGCTTCGGTTCCGTAGCGCTCCCGCGGCGACGGGCACTGCCGCCACGGTCACGGCCGACGCCGGCGGCAAGGCAAACGCAGATGCGGCCGCGGCAGCGCCGCCAGACGCGGGAAGCTCGACGCCACCAGCGCCTGATGCACCGATGGCAGGGCTCACGCTCAGCCGCGTGGTCGACAACGACTGGGGCGCTGGCTATTGCTACACTTACGAGGTCGCGAACCAGACCACGGCGCCGATCGTCTGGTCGGTTCCGCTCGACGTGGACGGCACGCTGAACCAGCACTGGCAGAGCGAGATCAGCGCCAGCGCGGGCCACGTCGTGTTCACCGGCGCGAGCTACAACGCGACCCTCGAGCCCGGTGCGAGCACCCAGTTCGGTTTTTGCGGCACACGCTAGTTCCCGCGG
>JBIOJD010000544.1:0-2380 GCA_044450485.1 Polyangiales bacterium
CGGCGCGCGGTAGCCCACGCCGATGAGCGAAGGCACCTGGAACTCACCGCCCGTGCCCACGTCGAGCGTGCGGCTGTCGGTCAGCTTTGCGCCGCTGTGGCAGGTCGCGCACCCGACCGCGTCCGACTCGAACAGCGCCTTGCCACGCACCGCGGCCGGGTCGTCTGCGCTCCGAATGCGCGCGGGTGGCTGTTGCGCGTAGAGCCAGTGCCCGAGCGCATCCATGCGGTCCGCGCTCTGCGGCGTGCCGCCCATGCGGCCTACGAACACGGCATTGACCAGCGCAGGCAGGTCCGCCATGTCGCCGCTCCAGTGGAACGGCTGCGTGCCGTCGAGCCCCACGTTGATCGCCTGCGTGCGGCGCACGCCGATGTGGCTGAACTGCCAGATGTGACCGTCGTCGCCGCCTTCGCCGTGGCACGACGCGCACGCGATGCCGCCACCGGCGTCGCGATGGAAGATCTCGTGGCCGGTGTCGAGCCGGCTGTCCCCGCCGAGGTCGATGGTGCGCGTCTCGTTGCTGGTGACGACGAACAGCTGCGCGGGCTCGCGGCTCTGCACGACCAGAGCGCCGTCTGGGCTGAACGCGACCGCGGTCGGTTGGCCGGGCACGTTTACCAGGTCTGCCGCGGCGCAACCGTCCACCGACTTTCCATCGGGCGCGAAGTTCTGGTTGCCGGGTCGGATCATGGTGACCGTGGCGGTGGTCCCTCCGCCGAGGCCCAGGTTCTTCATGGCGTCCGGTGCCGGGATAAGTGGGCCGCCGATGAATCCTCCCGCGTCCGGGTCGTGTGCGCCCGCGCTCGCCACCGCGATCGTGCCGTCGGACGCGACAGCCACGTCCACTGGCACCACCGAGTCGGAGATGCTCATCGATTGCTGCACGGTTCCGTCGGGCGCGACCATCGTCAGCGCTGTCTGCACGATGCTCTCGCAACCGCCCCCGCCGCCCCCGCCGTACGAGCTTGCGCCTCCCGGGTTGAGCTGTGGCGGGTTGGGGTCGTGCGGATCCGGGATGTCCACGGTGTCGCTCATCTCGCGCTCGTGCAGCATCATCACGCTTCCGTCGGCGAGCGCGATCGCGCGGCGGGCCAGCGCAGCCTGGAACGGGTGCGGCGCGACCGTGACGTTGCCCTCCGGGCTCTGCACGTTGCGCGTCAGCATCACGTCGCTGGGCGTCTTCTCGCTGACGCTGCCGCCCGAGGCGTCGAGCTCGAGCAGGGCTGCGGACTTGAAGCGCGTCACGAGCACGCGGCCTGCAGAGACCATGACGTCGCGCAGGTCGGGGACGACGCTCACGCTGCGCAACACGTCGCCCTTGCCCGCGGGCAGGGTGACGAGCTCGCCACTGACACACGCCACGTGCAGCACGTCCGCGGCCGGGTCGTAGGCGATGCCGCGCGGTGCGCCACATACCGAACGCCTCCACAGCAGCCCGGGCTTGGCGATGTCGAGCGTCGCGACCGCGCCCGCGCCGCGCAACGCGACGTGCACGTGACCGCTGCCGTCCTCGACCAGGCGGCCCGGCTCGTCCCCGGCGCGCAGCATGACGTGGCCGATGATCGAGCCATCGCGCAGGTCGATGAAGGAGACGCGGTCGCGGTCGGGGTCTGCGGCGACTGCGGTGAAGCCGTTGCTCGCCACGAGCAACGTGCCGCCGCTGATCGGCGGAGGCGTCGTCGCGGCCGTCACCGGCGGTCGCGAGTCGGTGGGCAGAGGCGGCGCAGTTCCGATGGACCCAAAATCGCGGCTCTCCGGATTTACCATCTGCTGGTTCTGGGGGGCATTGGGGGCATTGCCGTAGCCGGCGTTGGCCCCAGCGGAGGTTCCGGTCGTCGCCATCGGTCCGCTCACGCCGTACCCGCTGTTCTGCGAACCGTTCCCGCAGGCAGCGAGCGCGATCGCGATGAGGCCACATTGCAGTCGAACGTTGCGCTTCGTCATCGCCCCTCCAAGAACATGCTCGGGCCCCACATCACTAGAGTGAAGCAGAGTGCCGCATCGATGCAAGCAAGCACGGGTGTTGATTGCGCTGGGTGTCGGTCTTCGGCTCGAGACGCGAGCTTTGGCACAGTTTGGCACAACCTCTTTTGGGGCTCGAACGAGCTGGCGAGGCTGCAAACGGTCTGCGACAGTTACGTGCAAGCGACCATGAGAGCCTTGCTTGCAACGTCGTTGCTGACTGCATGTTGCCTCGCTTGCGGCAGCAACTATCGCAAGCCGATCTCGTCGGTCGATGCGGGGGTGAGCGGGGCTGGAGTCGGCGCCATGTTTCCCGGCGCGAGCCTCGATGCGGGCACCTTGCCGGCCACGTCGGGCTTCATGTCGTTCCCGATGGTGCTCGACGGCGGCTTTGGCATTGGCCCGTGCAGTATGTGTA
>JBIOJD010000545.1:0-2379 GCA_044450485.1 Polyangiales bacterium
GCGCGCGCGACTCCCACGGCCGCCCCGAGCGAGCCGCCCGCGCCGCGCATGAAACAGCGCCCGAACATCTCGCGCGACCCTTCGGTCTCCGCCGCCAGCGTGACGTCGAGCGGCTTCGAGGACGCGGGCTGAAGCGCTTCAGGGCCGCGTCAGAACCATCAACCACGCGTCCGCGGACCCCTCGCCCGCGTTCGTGATCCGCAAGGCGAGCGGACGCGAGATGGGCGCGCTTTCCCCGCTCGCACAGTAGCGGATCGGATCGCCCTCGGCCGGCGCAGGCTCGACCTGCTTGCCCGCCACCACCAGCCGCGCGCGCGCGGTCGGGTCGCTCGAGAGCAGATACGCGCGCAAGCAACGCGCCTGGTGCGACTCGAGCTCGACTGAGAGCGGCTCTTCTCGGCGCAGCGAGAGCCGTCGTGCCGCCGCGTTCTGCGCGGGCGCATAGCCGAGGTCGCGCGCCTGGCGCAAGGCTTGGAGCACGTCGCCTGCCACTTGCTCGTCGCTGCCCGCGGGCGCAACGGAGGCCATGGACGCCTCGTGCACGGTCAGAGCGAACGGCCCCGAGCCGGCCGCGGCGTGCACCTCCAGGCTCAGCTCGCGCGCGGACGCCGCGCAGACGTGCACGTAGGTCGTGTCCACCGCGCCCTCGGCATATGCGACGGTGCGCCCGCCCGCGTCGACCGCACGGAGCTCGAGCCCCCGCATCCCGGGCCCGCCCACGGCGTGTACGCGTGCGCATCGCCCTTCGCGTAGCGCGAGCGGCTCTGCGACGACCTCGCCGCGCGTGATCCGACCTTGGCGGAGCGTGCGTCCTTGCTTGAAGCCGTCTCGGGCCGCGCGGCTCGTCACCTCGGCGACGAGCTCGAACAGCGGCGCCGTGGATGCCGCAGCGAGTGGCCGCTCTCCCAACCACAAACCGCTCGCCCCGCCGATGCTCGCCGCATCGACGCGAAACAACAACAGCAAGGCGTTGCCCGCACCCGCGACGTCGTGAAGCTCGGCCGCGAACTCGGCACGGCGATCGGCGCAGAATTGCACGCCGGCGTCTTGCTCGGTGGAGCGATCGCGCCCGACCTCGACGCCCTCCTCGTCGAGCACCCGCAAGTCGACGTTCTGCAAGCCGTCGAGGCCAAAGCCCGCAGCCGTGTAGCACTGCCCAGGCTCGACCGGCAGCGCGACCCGCACGCTCTGGTCCTCGGTCATCTGGACCTGCAGCGGTGCCTGCAGCTGTTGAAACCCGCGTCGCTGCAAGCCCTCGCGCAGCGACGCCACCCGTCCAGGACCGTCTGGCTCGGCGTTGCCGAGCCGAGCGACCGCCGGGCGCGCTCCAATCAGCTTGGACGCAGCGTCGAGCGTGGTTTGCTGGCCGAGGAATCCAGCCATCAAGAAGCTGCCGGCCCCTTCGTAGACCTGCAGCGCGTAATACAGCGTGTGCGCCTCGGCGCCGGTGCAGACCTGAATCGTGGGATGCGCGTCGGGCTGCGAGTCGACGGCCAGCACGTCACCGTCGGGGCTGTACAGCGCCGCATCCATATCGTGCACGCCTCCGGACGCGATGGCGATCAGCGCGACGCAGCTGTGCGCCGGCAGCGTGAGCCGATGGGTCGCGCGCGCACCTGCGGTCAAGAATCCGCGGAATGCTTCTTGGCCCGGCGTGAGGCCCACGCCGCCGAGCTGCCCTGCGATGGCGCGCATGTTCTTCGAGAGCGCGTCGTCTCCGTTCTGCCACGAGTCCTCGGTCATCGACTCGGGGCCGCGTAGCAGAGGACGCGAAGCCGAGGTCGCGCAGCCCCCACCGAGCAGGCCGAGCACGAGCCACGCGAGCAGCCGCTGCATCAGGGAGCTCCTTGCGCAAGGCGCGCCGGGTCGTCTTCCCCGATCACGAGCAGGAAGCGCGCGAGCCGCCGGATCTCGTGCGCCTGCACCACGGCCCGCACGATCGAGTCGCGCTCCGCACAGTGAAATACCAGCGGATTGGCCCCGGGCCCGATCTCGGCCGCCAACACGCGTCCGCTCTTCTCGACCAGGCTCAGGTCGAGATCCCCGCCATTGAAATCCGGGCTCGCCACCACCGCAATCGCGTAGCAGCGGCCCGCGCGCACGGGGATCGGCAGCGACTGCGTACCCTCCGGTTGGATCGCGCCCCATACCACTGGCGACATGTGCATGCCGCGCGCATCGAGCCTCGCGCGCAGCTCCGCGTAGGCGATACGCGCGCTGCCCTCGATGCCTGGGGGTGGCTTCTCCGACGTTTCTGCCAGCCCGAAGCTCTGCACCACGTAGCTGCCTGCGCCGCGATACATCCGCACGTCGAGCACGTAGACCGCAGGCCGATCCGGGCACACCTTCACCACGGCGTCGCGATGACGCGTCACGTCC
>JBIOJD010000546.1:0-2378 GCA_044450485.1 Polyangiales bacterium
CGAGCGGGCGCAGCCGCAGCGTTGTGGCTCGAGCCTCGCACGGGCCGTACGCACCAGCTCCGCGTGCATGCCGCGCATGCGGGCGTGCCGCTGCTCGGCGACCGTCACTACGGCGGCGCGGCTCGCAGCGTGCTCGGCGATGGGAGCGTGATCGCGTTTCGTCGCACCATGCTGCACTGCGCCGCGGTGTGCGTGCCCGACCCGGAGGGCGGAGCGCCCGTGTGCTTCCGCGCGGCTCTGCCCGATGATCTGCTCGAGGCCTGGCGCGGCCTCGGGGGCGAGCCGCTCGCGCTCCCGGAGCTCGACCTGCCCGACCGCTGAGACGCTACGCGCTCGGCGCGCCCGATGCGTTGGGGAAGGTGGCGTCGATCTCGGCTTGCAGCAAGCGCAGCAGCTCGTCGTCGAGCTTGGCCGGGCTCTCGCACGCGCGCTCGACGTTGCGCTGGTACACGAATGCGCGACCGGCCCGTGGAGCGGCTTCGCGATCGCGCAGCGCATCGAGCAAGACCGCAGCGCGCGGGTCGACCCCATCGGCAACGACCTCTGCGCCGGGCAAATCCGACACCACGACCAACGCGCCTTCGAGCACGCTGCGGCGGCGCTCGTCCAAGCGCTCGATCGCCTCGCGTAGCTGGCGCTCGAAGTGCTCTTGGGACCAGCTCCATTGGGGACGCGGCGCACCGCTGTCGAGCTCGCGGCAGCGCAACAGCTCGACCGTGGCTGCGTCGTGGTCACCGCGCGAGTCGTGCAGCAGGCCCATGTAGTAGCGCGCGTCCGGGTTCTCGGGCTCGCGTTGCACGGCGCGCTCCAAATGCGGCTTGGCCGTGTCGAGCTCCCCAACCTCGAAGCACGCTCGACCCACCAGGAAGTCCAGGCGTGCGCTCTCGAACGGTCCGTCGGGCAACGTTCGCAAGAGCTGTCTGGCCGCGTCTTGGTCGCCCTGGTGCATGTGAGCGTCGAACTTGAGCAGCAGCGCGTCCGCGACCTCGTCGTCGCTCTCCGCCCACTCGAGCGCTTCGTCAATCAAGCCCGTGGCTGCGCCGAAATCGTGCAGCGGGTGAATCAGCACTTCGGCCGCGTTGAGCATGGCCTCGACGAAGCTGTCGTCGAGCGCGATCGCCTGCTTGTAGTGCTCGAGCGCAGTCTCCGGGCTGCCGATCGCAGCGGAGACGTAGCCGAGCAAGTTGTGCGCCTCCGCCGACTCCGAGTCGAGCTCGAGGCTCTTCTCGGCAGAGCGCCGCGCGCCGGTCAGGTCGCCCCGATGCACCAAGTCCCAGCCGCGGTCGAGGTGCGCCGAGAACTGGTCCATGGGACCGCGGTTCGGCGGCTCGCTGAAGTTACCGTTTCCCTCTGACATGGGGGGCTCTGCCGCCTCAGCTCATACGCCATAATGACCCCCGGATCCACCGCCTTGCCGTCGAGGGCCCGGCAGCCCGATCGTGTGCGCGGTGCTGTGGGGCCTCCGTGATACAACTGCCCGGGTGAATCCGGCGCCGCCGTTGGTGCGAGGGGTCTACGGCTGGGCGATCGCGCTCGGCTGCGTCGCCTTGCTCTATGCACTGCGCGGCGTGCTCAGCCCGATGCTGGTCGCGTTCGGTCTCGCCTATCTGCTCGATCCGCTCGTCGATTGGGCCGAGCGCCTGGGCTTGCCGCGCGTCGTAGGCATCGCGTGCTTGTTGGTCAGTGCGCTCGCGCTGCTCGGCGTGGGGCTGCTCTTGCTGCTGCCCGCGATTGTGCGCGACCTCGGCACGCTGGCCGCAGAGCTCCCGGCAGCCGTCAACCGGTTGCTTGAAACCGCGCAGCCTTGGTTGACGGCCCATGGTCTGCCGCTGCCCTCCTCCTCGTCGGCCGCGCTCTCGGCGCTTGCGGAACATGCCCAAGACATCGTTCCCGATGCGCTCAGCCTGGGGCAATCTGCCGGGCGTGCGCTGCTCGGCGGCACGGCTTCCGTACTGGGCGTGGCCGCGGCGGCGATCATGGTACCGGTGCTCGCGTTCCACTTGCTTCGCGACTTCGATCACATCGTCGCGGCGGTGGTGGACCTGCTGCCGCACTCGCGCCGTGAGCCGATGGTCGCCATGGGCCGCGAGGTCGACACGGTGCTCGGGCAATTCCTGCGCGGACAGCTCACGGTGATGGCGATCCTCGCCGCGCTCTACGGTGGAGGCTACGCGCTGGTCGGCGTGCGGCTGGCGATTCCGATCGGGCTGATCGCCGGGCTCTTCTCATTCATCCCTTACGTCGGAGGCGCGCTCGCCCTCGGGCTCGGGCTGCTGATGACCGTGCTGCACTTTCACGGCGCGGGGCAGCTGGTGGCCGTGGTCGCGGTGTACGGCGCGGTGCAAACCCTCGAGGGGCTCGTGATCACGCCACGCATC
>JBIOJD010000547.1:0-2377 GCA_044450485.1 Polyangiales bacterium
CCGGCCCACAAGAAGCTCATCGGCTCTTCGTGCAGCATGGTGCTGCGAACCAGACCGAGCACGAGCTGCGTGGTGCGCCGCACCATGCGGTAGAACTCTTCGCGGTTGTCCCGGTAAAGAAGCCGCGTCTCGTCGTGGTCGAGCCAGTGGTAGAGCTCGTTGACCTCTTCCCACACGTCGAGCGAGAGCTGATCGCGGATCGCCCGAGCGCAGTCGCGCGCGGCCCGCACCGAGCTGCGCACGCTGACGGGGCTCTCGCTGCTCCAGGTCAGGTGCTCCTGCACGAGCTCGCCGTTGCCGAGCGCGGCCGGGCCGTGCTGCTTCACGAAGCGCGGCTGCTCGCCCGAGACGATCACGAGCGGCGTCCAACACTGCGTGACCGGAATGTCCGCGTCGAAGACCAGCGTGCGCGTGGCTTGCAGCAGACGCGCCGAGCTCTCCGCGCGGTCGAGGTAGCGACCGAACCACAAGCAGTGATCGGCGACGCGCGAAATCACGGCTCGCCCCGGCGCTCGACCCAGGTGTCTTTGGAGCCGCCGCCTTGGCTCGAGTTCACGATGTACGATCCCTCGACCAGCGCAACGCGCGTGAGGCCTCCCGGCAGCACCCAGCTGCCTTCGGGACGCGTCAGGATGAACGGGCGGAGATCCACGCGCCGCGGTGCGAGCCGCTCGTTCTGCGGATCCCAAGTCGGGCACGTCGAGAGCTCGATGCGGTGCTGCGCGATGTACTTGCGAGGTTCGGCAGCGATGCGACGCGCGAACTCCTCACGCTGCGCCGCGGTGGACTGCGGCCCCATCAGCATGCCGTAGCCGCCCGCCTCGTCGACCGCCTTGACCACGAGCTGCTCGAGGCGCTCGAGCACGTACTTGCGATCGTCATCGCGCGCGCACACGTAAGTGTCGACCTGTGCGAGCGTGGGCTCCTCGCCGAGGTAGTACCTGATCATGTCCGGCACGAACGGATAAACCGCCTTGTCGTCCGCGCACCCGTTGCCGGGCGCATTGGCGAGCACGACGTTGCCGGCTGCATACGCGCGCATCAAGCCTGCGACTCCGAGCAAGCTGTCCTTGCGAAAGAACTCCGGGTCGAGGAACGCATCGTCGACCCGACGGTAAATCGCGTCCACGCGCCTCGGGCCGTGGGTCGTGCGCACGAACACCACGTCGCCGTCGACGAACAGATCCGACGGCTCGACCAAGTCGATGCCCATGTGCCGCGCCAAAAACGAGTGCTCGAAGTACGCCGAGTTGTGGATGCCAGGCGTGAGCAGCACGATGTTCGCATCGCCGTAGCCGCGCGCCAGCGAGCGCAGTGTGGTCGCTAGCTCGATCGGGTACTGCTCGACCGCGCGCACGTTGCTCAGCTCGATCGAGTCGCGGAACACGCGCTTGGTGACGAGGCGGTTCTCCACCACGTACGACACCCCGGACGGTGTGCGCAGGTTGTCCTCGAGCACGCGGAACACGCCGTCTGGGCTGCGGATGAGATCGATACCCGCGATCGGAATGCGCACGCCGCCGGGAGCGCGGATGCCGCGCAGCTTCGCGTCGTAGCACTTGGCGCCGAGCAGCAGGTCGGCCGGTACGAGCCCGCTGCCGAGGATGCGTTGCTCGCCGTACATGTCGTCGAGGAACAGATTGAGCGCGGCGATGCGCTGTACGAGGCCGCGCTCCACCCGGGCCCACTCGTCGGCGCCGATCACGCGAGGCACCAGACACAGCGGAAAGATCTTCTCGGTGCCCTGCGAGTCCGAGTAGACGGAAAAGGTCACGCCCTGGTTGTAGAGCGACAGCTCGGCCAAGCTCTGGTGCCGCGCGAGCTCGCGGGCCGAGAGGCGATCGAGCAGCGCGCACACCTGCTTCGTGTGCGCCCGAGGACGACCCGAAGGTTCCACCAGCTCGTCATAAGTGCCGCCGAGGGGCGCATAGGCCTCGAGCAGGCCCGCTGATTTCGAGGCGACGGCTTGCAACACACCGAGGATCTATTCGCTCTGCCGGTGAGCGCAAAGCGATTTCGCCTTTGTTTGCGGCGTTTATTCACCTCCGAAACGTCCCGGACACACGCTTGCCAAGCGCTCGTGTCATAGCGTAAGTACGTCTAATTCCAGACGAAACGCGACCTTCTCGCGCGCTCACGACGCTCGGGGCCGCGCGGCTGGCAAAGGTCCCATGTCCATCCGCGTCGCATTGCACCACGTCACCCACTACAGCTACGACCGGCTGGTCGACCTCCAGCCCCACGTCGTTCGCCTGAGGCCCGCGCCGCACACGCGCACCAAAGTCCTCGCGTACTCGCTGCACGTCACGCCCGAAAAGCACTTCCTCAACTGGCAGCAGGATCCGTTCGCGAACTGGCAGGCGCGCCTGGTGTTCGA
>JBIOJD010000548.1:0-2373 GCA_044450485.1 Polyangiales bacterium
ACGGCCAGCTGGTCTTGCAGCACCCATCCCACGAGCTCTTGCGGGTCGAGCACCCCGTGCACCGGTGAGAGCAACAGCTCGGGTACGCGCTCGTTCAAGCGCTCGGCCTTCACGAGGGCCCGCGCCCATTCGTAGTCGGCGCGGTCTCGTAGCACGAGCTTGAGCTGGTCGCGCGGGCCCAGGTACGCGAGGTTCTCGAGCCGGTTGCGATGCGATTCGCCGCTGCCTGGCGCCTTCAGGTCCACGATCCGGTGTACGCGCGGGTCGACCGCAGAAATGTCGCGCTCGCCGCTCGTCTCGAGCAGCACGGTCTTGCCTGCGTCGCAGAGCTCGCGCATCAATGACAGCACCGCGGGTTGCAAGAGCGGCTCACCGCCGGTCACGAGCACGAGCTTCGTGTGCATGCCGAGCACGCGTTCGAGCACCGTCGCGACCGGCAGGCGCGTACCACCCGTGAACGCCGCCGGCGTGTCGCACCATGTGCAACGCAGATTGCAACCGGTCAGACGTACGAGCGTGCACGGCAGCCCAGCGAAGCTCGATTCGCCCTGGATCGAGCGATAGATCTCGTGGATGACGAGCGTGTCCGAGGTCATGGCCTAGATCAGCTCGCGGGCACGGGTGAAAGACCGAGCGCGGCGAGGTCCTCGCGAGATCGCCGGCTCGCCGCGCGTTGCCACAGCATGACGATGACGAAGATGACGTTGCAGGCCACGAGCCGCAGCCAGAAATACACCTCGAGCTTGTCGAACATCGCGCACACCGCCATCACGTAGCAGTGGGGCGCGAGCGAGATCATCGACCAGAGCTTGATCGGTCCGCGGTTGTGGCGGCGGTAGGACTCGACTGAGTCGGGCGTGACGCTGAACCGCAGATGCTCGCGGCTGCCCCAGGGGTCGAGCCGTGGCACGACCAGGGTTTGCAGGCGCATCAGGTCCCCGTACGTGCGGCTCGACATGGCGGCGACGGTCGCGCCTTCGGCCTTGGCGCGTGCGATGCGCGCATCGACGTCGGTCAGACGCTCGGGCTTGCCACTCCAGCTCGGGTCGGTCTGCTGCATGTACGACTCCTTGTAGAAGTCGTACAGGTAGATGTGCGCGATGGCCGAGAGGACCGCGACCGGCGAGAGCAGCAGCACCGTGAGGTCGTGGTGCGTCACCCACAGGTGATAGAACGCCGGCAGCACGCTGCCGAAGCCGACCACTGCGTCGGCTGTGCCGTCGATCGCGCGTCCGAAGTCGCTCCCGCTGCGCTGCGCGCGCGCGAGGATGCCGTCGGCGCCATCGAGAATGGCGCTGGCCCAGAGCATCGCACCACCCCAGATCATCAGCGCAGGCGTGCCGAGGAAGAAGCACACTCCGGCGCCGAGCCCCACGAGCGTGGCGAGCGCCGTGATTTGATTGGGTGTGACCGCGCTCCTGTAGATGAGCGCGACGATGCCGTACGCGAGCGGCCGGTGCACCCAGAGGTTGACCGGGTCTTCCACGTCGCGCGACTTCAGCAGTGACTCGAACGCTGGCAGCTTCGGCGTCGACATCGGGCGGCTCTGGCTTACACCCGGGGGCGTGGGCCGGCAACGGCTTTTGGCGCGTCGGTCGAAGCATGCTATCCCACGCCTCGAAGAGGGCCGATGTATCTGCCGAAGAATCCGCTGGCGGCGCTCCACCGGGGGGCTTCCGCGCTGCTCGATCCGGCGACGCCGTTGCTCGCGCAGATGGTCGTGATCCGCCGTTGCAACCTGAGCTGCGGCTATTGCAACGAGTACGACGACTTCTCCGATCCACTGGCGCTGACCGAGCTCTACCGGCGCATCGATCACCTGGCCGAGCTCGGCACCGTGACCGTCACGCTGACGGGCGGCGAGCCGCTCTTGCACCCCGACCTCGACAAGCTCGTCGCGCGCGTCGTCAGCCACGGCATGGTCTGCACCACCATCACCAACGGCTATCCCGTCACCAAGCGCTGGATCGATCGCCTGAACGACGCGGGGCTGTCGTGGATCCAGATCTCGATCGACAATCTCGAGCCGAACGACGTGTCGCAGAAGTCGTTCTCCAAGATCAAGCACAAGCTCGCGTTGCTGCGCGAGCACGCGCGCTTCGGCGTCAACGTCAACGCCGTGCTCGGCTCGTGCGCGCCCGAGGACACGCGCAAGCTGGTGCGCGAGGTCGAGCAGCTCGGGCTCTACATGACCGTCGGGCTGATGCACGACGGCAAGGGTCAGCTCGACGCCGGGCTCGCGGGCGATGCGCTCTCGGACCTGTACGGCGAGCTGCGCGCGCACAGCAACAAGACCATCTTTCACCTCGCGGGCGAAGGCTGGGAGCGCGAGATGATCCGCGACGGCGTGTCGCCCTGGAAGTGCCGCGCCGG
>JBIOJD010000549.1:0-2373 GCA_044450485.1 Polyangiales bacterium
GCCAACGGCGCTGAGGTTGAACGCGAGGCCGAGTCGGTCTAGATCGCGGTCATGGGTCAGCTCGGGCGCGTGCTGATTTTCTTCGCGGCGCTGCTCGCGGGCATGGGGCTGCTGCTGATCTTGGGGGAGAAGCTGGGGCTCTGCCGGCTGCCGGGCGACATCTTGCTTCGCCGCAAGAACAACACGGTCTACTTCCCGGTCGTGACGAGCCTCGTGGTCAGCGCCGTGCTCACGCTGATCCTGAACCTGCTCTTCCGCCGCAAATGAGCCTTCGCGGCGAGCGTCAGTCTTTTTTGGGCGCTGCCTTCGCGGGCAGGCCGCGCTGGCCGTCGAGCCATTCGAGCACCGGCCGGAACGTGTCGAGGTAGAGCTGGACGGTACCCTCGTGCTTGGCGAGCGCCTCGTTGAGCTTGCGGAAAAACGCGAGCACCAGCGGCGAGCTCGGGGCTCGCAGGCTGCGACCACGGCGCTCGAGCTCCCCGATCATCGTGGACCACCAGCGCACCTGCTGCTGGAACAAGGTGTTCTGCGTGGCCTTGGCGATCTGGCGCCAGTACTCGAGGCGGAAGCGCACGGTCGCCTCGGCGTCTGGCTGCTCGCCGAGACGCTCGGTGATGTAGCGCAGCACGCCGAGCTCCTGCTCGGTGATGCGGCGCTCAGCCAGCACGAGCAGCGGCAGCATGAACAACAACTGGTTCTCGAGCGCGGCCGTGGCCAGCGCCGGGCCGGGCTCGGAGATCTCCATCCTGAGCTGGATCAACCGAATGTCGGTGGACTCGTTCGGGTCGAGCACGATCGTGGTGCTGCCCTGGCGGACGCGCACGAGCCCGAGATCTTCGAGCCGGTGGATCGCCTGGCGCACGACGAGCGCCGAGACGTTGAACTGCTTGGCAAGGTCGCGCTGCGTCGCGAGCGGCTCGCCGGGCTTGAGCTCGTCGTTCAGGATCCCGCGCGCAAGCGACTCGAACACCTGATCGGCCACGCGCTGCCGCACCGGCGGCTCGGCTCGGAAAACGCCCGTGGTGCCCTGGCTATCTGGATCGGGAACGGTCAAAGGCATGCTCAGCAAACCTCAGCTGGTGACACTAAATCACGCAGCTTGCCACGGCTACGCCCATTCCACCGACCGCTCCTATACTAGTATAACTTCCCGAAATCTCAAGGGGTCTGTTCGAGGCCATGCAGCCACCCGAAATCGGCCTGTGCGAGCGGTGCGCGCACCATCGACGCGTGAAAAGCGGCCGTGGCACGGTCTTCGTGCTGTGTGAACGGAGCCGCCTCGACCCGAGCTTCGCCCGCTATCCGCGCTTGCCCGTGCACGCCTGTCGGGGCTATGTCCCGTCCATGCTCCACCGTACGGTCGAGACCAACGGCATTCGCCTGCACCTCGTCGAGCAAGGCGAAGGCCCGCTGGTGCTGTTGCTGCACGGTTTTCCCGAGAGCTGGTACTCGTGGCGACACCAGCTGGCCGCGCTCGCCGAGGCCGGCTACCGCGCGGTTGCGCCGGACCAGCGGGGCTATGGCGACAGCGACAAGCCCGACGCGATCGAAGCCTACGATCAGGTCACGCTCGTCGAGGATGCAGTGGGCGTGCTCGACGCGCTCGGGGCACAGAAGGCCGTGGTCGTGGGCCACGACTGGGGCGCGCCGGTGGCCTGGCACATGGCGCAGCTGCACCCCGAGCGGGTGCGCGCCGTGGTCGGCATGAGCGTCCCGCACGGCGGTCGAGGGAGCAGTCCTCCACTGGCCCGGCTGCGCGAGGTCTTCAAAGACATCTTCTTCTACATGCTCTACTTCCAAGAGCCGGGCGTGGCCGAGGCCGAGCTCGAGGCCGACGTCCGCAAGTCGCTGCGCACGTTCTACGCTTCCGCCTCGGGCGACGCGCCCGCAGGCCGCGCATTCTCGCCGCACCCGAAGACCGCCAAGCTGCTCGAGACCATGCACGATCCTGGCGCCGCGCCGTCCTGGCTCAGCGAAGCGGACCTCGACTACTACACCGCGCAGTTCGCGGAAGGCGGCTTTCGCGGTCCGCTCAACTGGTATCGCAACTTCGACCGCACCTGGGAGCGCACCGCGCAGCTCGCCGGCAAGAAGATCGAGCAGCCGGCGCTGTTCATCGCTGGTGAGCGCGATCCGGTGTTGGCGTGGAGCCAGCGGCAGCTCGAACGCATGTCCGAGGTGGTGCCGGGCTTGCGCGAGAGCGTGATCTTGCCGGGCTGCGGACACTGGGTGCAGCAAGAGCGCCCGGCAGAGGTCAACGCGGCGCTGCTGCGCTTCCTCGGACAGCTCGGCTGACTCCAGCGACTCGGAGCCCGCGAACCAAGATCATGCGTGAGCGAAGCGAACCTCGCGGTGGCGTGGGGCCCCGACGGC
>JBIOJD010000550.1:0-2371 GCA_044450485.1 Polyangiales bacterium
GCTTCGGCTATCCTCGGTGGCGCATGGCTGGGGAAGAGCTGCTGATCGCCGACGGAACCGACCGAGATCGCGAAGGCTTGCGCAAGCTCTTCGACGAGCAGGGCTACGTGTGCACGGCGTGCGGCGATCTGCAGACCGCCCAGGATCTCGCGCAACGCAAGTTCTTCCCGGTGGCTGTCATCGATCTCGATTTCGGCGCCAGCTCCGGTGGCCTCGAGCTCGCGCGCTTCATCGCGCGCACGTCGCCGCCTACGCGCATGGTGCTGCTCGCGGGCAGACGCTCGTTCGAGGCGGTCGTGGATGCCCTGCGCCTGGGCATGGTGGACGTGGTGAGCAAGCGCCCCGACCAGATAGCGCACCTGCAGAGCACGGTGCGCCGCGCGATCGACCTGTCCCGGACCGGCGACAAGGGCGGCGCGTTGCTGCACGAGGTCAAAGACGTGCTGACCGAGTCGCTACGGATCCTGCTCGCCATGGGCCGCAAGGTGTACGGCGGCGCCGAGACCAGCACGACCGGCCTGGCGATCAAGCCCGCGATCCTGATCGTGGACGACGACCAGGACTTCCTGCGTCAGCTCGCCAACAAGCTCGCGGACAAGCCTTGGGACGTGTCGGTCGAGCTCAGCGGCGGATCGGGGCTCGATCGGGCCTCGACCTTCAGCTTCCAGATCGTCGCGGTGCGCGAGCACCTCGCAGACCTGCCCGGGCCGATGGTGCTGCGCTCTGCGCAGGAGCAGCAGTCCCAGGTGCTCGGCTTGCTCTACTCGACCACCGGAGAAGCCAAGGCCGAGCGCTACGAAGGCGGCCGTCCGACGCGCGCCTGGCCGCTCGCGTCGCTCGATGATCTGGTCGGCTGCATGAACGAGCTGGTTCAGGAGCTGGCGGCGCGTCGCGAAGAGCGGCGCTACATGCAGGCCTTTCGCAACGAGCACGGCGCCTTCCTGAAGCGCTTCGCCGAGCTCAAAGCCCGCATCGACCAGCTCACGCAGTAGCGTTTCATATGCGACTTCGTTTCGGGCTTCGGGCGCAGATCGTGGTGGCGCTGTCGGCGGTCTTCGTGGTGTCGTTCGCATTGCTCGGCACCGCGACCTTGCGCTTGACCCAGGCCGCCAGCGCAGTCGAGCGAGCCAGCTCGGCGGCCGCGTATGCTCGAGCGCTGGCGGTGGCGCTCGGCCGCGTCGAAGGCAGCGATCGCGCCAGCCTCGAGGCCACACTCGATCTGCTCTTGCGCCGCGGCGGATTGCGTGCGGCGAGGCTGCAGCTGCGCGACGGGTCGGTGTTGGTTGCAGGTGCAGCGCTCAGCGAGCCGGGTGTGGCTGCTCCGCTGCCGGAGGGTGGCACGCTCACGCTCTGGCTCCCGCCTCCCACGGCGCGCGCCAACCGCGCGCTCGGCAACCTGTTGCTCTTCTATGTGTCGATGACGGGGCTCGCCGTGCTCGTGCTCGCGTATCTATCGCTCACCTCCTGGATCGTGAGGCCGCTCGATCAGCTCACGCGCGGCAGCGAGCTGCTCGCCGCGGGATCGACCGACGTGCGCGTTCCCGAGCGCGGCGCGGCGGAGGTCGCGCGCCTGGCTGCGGCTTTCAACGACATGGCGCGCCAGCTGCGCGCACAGCGCCAGGCGCTCGAGCAACGCCTGCGGGAGCTCGAGCACAAGACGACCGAGCTCAAGAACACGCAGCAACAGCTCATCCACGGCGAGAAGCTGGCCTCCGTCGGGCGCTTGGCGGCAGGCGTGGCGCACGAGATCGGCAATCCTCTGGCGGCGATCCTGGGCTTGACCGAGCTGCTGCGGGCCGGCGACGTCGCGCCGGAGCAAGCCGCGGAGTTTTTGGCGCGCATCCACGGTGAGACCGAGCGCATCCACCGCATCATCCGCGACCTGCTCGACTTTTCGCGCCGCGATCCAGAAGACGTCGCGGGTCAGAGCGCGGACCTCGCGCAGGCCGTGGCCGACGCGGTCAACTTGGTGCGGCCGCAAAAAGAATCGCAGCAGATCGAGATCGCGCCCGCGCTCGCACCGGGATTGCCGCGCGTCCAAGGACCGCAGCACCGCCTGACGCAGGTGCTCCTGAACTTGCTGCTCAACGCCGTGGACGCCCTCGGCGGTCGGGGACGCATCGAGATCTCGGCCGAGCGAGCTGACGGCGAGTGCCTGCTGTGCGTGAGCGACGACGGCCCAGGCCTTTCCGACGAAGTGCTCGCCCGCCTGTTCGAGCCCTTCACCACGACCAAGCCGCCGGGAAAAGGCACCGGTCTCGGCCTCGCGGTGTGTCATGCCTTGGTCGAAGGCATGGGCGGCACCATCCGCGCCGAAAACCGCCCCGAAGGCGGCGCCCGCTTCGAGGTCCGCTTACGCATAGCGCAAAGC
>JBIOJD010000551.1:0-2311 GCA_044450485.1 Polyangiales bacterium
AGCGCGGTCACACCCAATCAAATCACGGCGCTCGCCACGCTCGTGGGGCTCGGCGCCGGAGTGTGCTTCTTCCTCGGCACGCCTGCGCTGATGATCTGGGGCGGTGCGATGCTCTGGGCCAGCGCCATCCTCGATGGCGCCGACGGCATCCTCGCACGGGCGCAGCGCAGCGGGAGCGACTTCGGACGCGCGATCGACGGCACCGCCGACGCGGTGGTCGGCTTCGGCACCGTGCTGCCGGCGTTCTATCACCTGTGGGTGACACACCACGACCTCACGGTGTTGCTGCTCTCGCCGGTCGCGGTCCTCTCGGCCATTGCGCACATCTACCTGTACGACTTCTACAAAGAGTCGTACATGCAGCAGACCGACCCGAGCTGGAGTGGCAAGCCCGAGCGTCTCGTAGACGTGGATGCGCGCATCGCACGCGCCAAAGCCGAAGGCTCGACCGTCGCCGCCATGTCGAGCCGCACGTACGGGGACCTGATGCGCCTGCAAACCCTGGTCGTGCCACGGCTCGACCCCTGGGGCAGCCGCGAGCACCTGCAGTTCAGCGTCACGCCCGACTCGGTCGAGTCCTACCGCCGCCACAACCGCGGGCCGATCAAGCTCTGGTCGATGATCTCGCTCGCGCCCCACTGCTACGTGATGGCGGTGTGCGCGATGTTCGACAAGCTCGAGGTGTACTTCTGGCTGCGGCTCGTGGCCTGCAACGTCGTCTTCGTCATCGTCATGCTGTGGCAACGTGCGGCAAGCCGGCGCTCGCGCGAGGATCTCGCCGCGCTCGGTCTTTCACCCGTGCCCGCGAGCTGACCTAGGCCATGACCTCGGACACGCTCGTCATCCACGAAATCTACCGCTCGATCCAAGGCGAATCGAGCTTCGCTGGGTTGCCGTGCACGCTCGTACGTCTGACCGGCTGCAACCTGCGTTGCGTCTGGTGCGACACGCCGGCCGCGTTCACGGGTGGCACGTGCCTGCCGGTCGCGACGGTGCTCGAACGCGCGCTAGGCATGCACACGAAGCTGGTGCTCGTGACCGGCGGCGAGCCGCTCTTGCAACCCGCGGTGCTGCCGTTGATGCGCGAGCTCTGCGACGCAGGCAAGACCGTGCTGCTCGAGACGATCGGCGAGCGCGACATTTCTGCGGTCGACCCGCGCGTACACCGGATCGTCGTCCTGAAGGCGCCAGGCAGCGGCGAATCGCATCGCAACCGGCTCGAGAACCTCGCGTACCTCGGCCCGCGCGACCAGCTCAAGCTCGTGCTGCAGGACCGCGCCGACTACGAATGGGCGCGTGCCCTCGTGAAGGCCGAGCGCTTGAACGAGCGCGTACCCGAGCTGTTGCTCTCACCGGTGCACGGGGTGCTCGACCCGCAAGAGCTCGTGGGATGGGTGCTGCAAGACCAGCTGGCCGTGCGCGTGCAGCTCCAGCTCCACAAGTACATCTGGGGCAAGGACGCGCAAGGGGTGTAAGGTCACGCCCACAAGAGCCATGACGATGTTCCACAACGCCAGCATCGAGATTCAGACACGGGGCCGGGGCTTCTACGACCTGACCGAGAAGGTGCAAGCTGCCGTGCGCGACGCCGGTATCGCCGCAGGCCTGTGCACGGTGTTCGTGCACCATACGAGTGCCTCGCTGATCATCACCGAGAACGCGGACCCTGCGGTGCACCGCGACCTCGAAGCATTCGTGAGCAAGCTCGCGCCGGACGGCGACCCGCTGTTCACCCACACCGATGAAGGTCCCGACGACATGCCCTCGCACGTGCGCTCTGCGTTGACGCAGACCTCGCTCGGCATTCCGATCGCGGGTACGCGCTGCGATCTAGGCACCTGGCAAGGAGTGTACCTCTGGGAGCACCGCCACGCGCCCCACAGCCGCAGGATCACGATCTCGATCGTGGGCCAGTGATGCGCGCGTTCAGCTTCGACCGGCGGTATTATGACCGGTTCTACCGCAATCCGCGGACGCGTGTGTCCACGGCGAAGCAGACCGCTGCGCTCGGTCGGTTCGTGTGCAGCTACCTCGACTATCTCGAGCTGCCGGTGCGCCGCGTGCTCGATGCGGGCTGCGGTCTCGGCCGCTGGCGTGACGTGATCACCGCACATTACCCTCGCGCGCGCTATCAGGGCATCGAGGTGAGCGAATATCTGTGCCAAGAGTACGGCTGGACGCGCGCCTCGATCGCGAGCTACCGCCCGCGCGGCCGCTTCGACCTCGTGATCTGTCAGGGCGTGCTGCAGTACCTGGGCGACGCGCAAGCGCGCGCGGCGATCGCCAACCTCGCTCGAGTGTGCCGCGGCGC
>JBIOJD010000552.1:0-2310 GCA_044450485.1 Polyangiales bacterium
CGATTGGCTTCAGTGCGGGCCAGCGGCGGTTTCGATCGACGTTTGGAGCGCCGAGGTCGCTTCGAGCGCATAGGTGTACGGTGGCTTGAACACGTTGCCTGCCGACAGGTCAGCGGGCGCAGCGCCCGAGGTGCTCGTGTACACGTTGCCGGCGCTGTGGATCACGCTCGCCGAGTTTGAGTAGGTCGTCGTGTCGATCGGCGTCTTGACCCCGACGAACACGTTGTTCTCGGCCAGGATGTTCGCGCCATAGCCCACGCCGATGCAGTAGTCGTTGCCGCTCGCGGTGTAGAGATTGTCGAACAAGTGCACCTGCCCAAAGCGCACGCGCGGCATGCGCTCGACCACGTTGTCCGCCCACCAGTCGTGATGGAAGGTGATGCGCAGGTGTCCGGTGTCCTCGCTCGCGTTGCTGTCGCTGTGGCCGATCAGGTTCGAGAACTGATGCCCACCGGCTGCTCCCGCGGGATCGGTCCTGCGTCCCGAGTAGTGGAACTTGGTGAACGAGATCGTGACGAAGTCCGTGGCGTGGGTCAGGTCGAGGTTGCCGTCCGATCCGTCCGAGATGTCGTCGTGATCGAACCACAGGTGATGCGACGCGCCCTGGACCGTGATCGCATCGGCGCCGGCAGAACAGTCGCTCGTGTTGTCGGTGCAGTTGTAACCGACGACGGTCAGGTTGCGAATGATGACGTTCTGGCTCTTGTTCAAGCCGATGTGACCTTGCACGCGCGCGCCGCTGCAGCCCTTGAGCGTCTTGTTGGAGCCGATGCTGATGTCGCCCTTTATCGTTCCGCTGATCTCGATCACACGCTTGTCCGTGCTCTTGACCGCGTCCTGCAGCGCGGAGAGCGTGTTGACCGAGACCGTGGGGCCGCCCTCCCCGCCCGTGGTCGTGCTCACGCCATTGCCGTCGATGGTGGCCCAGCCCACGAGCTCGCTCGGCGCAGGCGCGCACGCGTCGCCACCGCTCGTGCCTGCGCCGCCTCCGCCCGTGCCCCCTGAGCCGCCGGTACCACCCGTGCCGCTCGCGCCCGTACCACCGGCATCACCCGAGGAGCCTGCCGTGCCGCCGGTGCCCCCTCCGCCGCTCGAGGATGTTCCAGCCGACCCGCTGCCACTGGCGCCACCGCTCGCGATCGGCGACGCGCCGCCGCTGCCGGCTGCACCCGTCCGGGCGCTCGATCCAGCCGCGCCGCACTGCGCCGCACCGCCCGCGCAAGGTGCGGCCGCGCCGCCCGCGCCGCCGGTCGCCGTCGCGCTCATGGACGAGCCGCCTGCGCCCGAGGCATCGCCCGCACTGTTGGGCGTCGCGCTGCAAGCGCCGAGGGTGAAAACCGCGGCCCCACAAACCAAGGCGCACCGCGCCCACCTGGCAATCCTCGAGCCGTATCCGGCGCGCTCCTTCAACGACATGTCCGACCTCCGATCATACGGTGACCTCCAAACACCCAAGCGGGTCAATCCTGGCCGCTCAAACCAGCCCCCAACAGTGGCAGCATCATGGTGCGTCGGCAGGCAGCACCCACGCATAGGCCGCGTATGCGAGCTCGCTCCAGCCAAGCGCGGGTAGCTCGGCATCGGGCGTGATCGGCTGCTCGACCTTCTGCCAGACGATGCGGATCCGCAGGGCGCTGCGGCCCCGCGTGAGCTCGCTCCGAATCGAGAGCTCGTCCTCGCGCAGCCGGCGGTTCGAGGTTTGCACGATGGGATCCGGCGGATCGAGCTCGCCCGGGGGATTCGAGTACACGCAGCGGTTCGACCCGGCCAGGTACCAGGTTCCCGCACGCTCGAAGCTCGCGCCGGCGCGATCCTCCGCCACCCAGACCTCTGCGCGTTGATCGGGCAACGCGTAGTCGAGCCTTCGGCGCAACAGCACGCCGAAGTTGTCCGGCCGAATCCGCATGCGCAGCTCGGTCGTGCCGGTCATGTGGCGACCGTCCTCGGAGACCGTCGGAAACACCTCGACCGCGCCGACGTGATCGGGCCCGAGATCGTAACGCGACTCGAGGGTCTCGACCGCGGACGCGGTCGGCGAGTCGTAGCCGTGTGCGGACTCGTCGCTCGGGTCCCCGACGTCGAGCGTGTCGGTGGGATCGAGGCATGCACCGTCCGAGCCGTACCAATAGGCGACCGACTCGTAGTGCTCGGTCGAGTCGTCGTTGCCGCCGTGCTCGAGCTGAATGCGCGCGTTGCGACCGAACGGCATCGCGTCTGCGATGAGCAAGCGATACGCGCTCTCGATGAGATCTTCGTTCGACTGGGCCAGAAGCGCGGCCGGCGCGCCGGTCGGGTGACCGAGCAGCGGCA
>JBIOJD010000553.1:0-2300 GCA_044450485.1 Polyangiales bacterium
AGCCACGCGCACGCTCGTCAGCTCGGGCGACCTCGTACACGACTCGGATGGCTTCAGGTGGCGCGCGCAACCTCGTCATGCGGCGCTGCCGATTCCGATCGACGGGCTGATGGCGGAGCGTGTGGCCGGGCTCGAGGCCAATGCACAGCGCGCGCTCGAAGCACTGTGCATCGCGCCACCCTCGGCGGCGGGCGCGAGCATCGAGCACATCGCCATGCTCGACGGGCTGAACGCAGCCAATCTCACCGCCGGTCTCGCGCAGCTTGCGCAGGAGGGCTGGCTCGATCGGCATGGCAGCCTCGGTCCGCTCGAGCAGGCGGTCCGTACCGCGGTGCGCAACGGGATGCCGCCCTCGCGAGCGGCCGAGCTGCACCGCTTCGTCGCCGAGGCGCTGCGCGCGCAGGACATCGAGCCCGAAAGACCGAGCTTCGCGCATGCGCTCCTGGCGCACCACTTGGCCGAAGGCGGTCGCGAGCGCGAAGCTGCCGAGGCCTTGCTCGACGCCGCACGAGCGGCGATCGAGTCTGGCTTTCCGCGCATGGCGGTGCGTCTGGCTGCAGTCGCGCGCAAGCTCGACGGCTCGAGCGAGATCATGGCAAGGGCGCGCCACGTGGTGGGTCTGCTCGATGCGACCGCCAGCGCGACAGCCACGTTGCCGCCCGAGGCCGAGATCACGCCGCCCCGGCACAGCACGAGGCCGGGGGACGCCACGCTGAGAAGGAGCGAAAGCCCGCGCCACATGGCCGGCGCCGCGATGCGCGCGGCAACGGCGGCAATCGCCGAGGGAGAGCTCGATGCGGCCGAAGGCCTGATCGACACCGCAGTGGCCGCAGGCTGGGACCGCGCCGCAGCGCAGCGCATCTCTTCGGTGCTGTATCTGCGCCGCGGCCAAGTGCCCGAGGCGGTTCGCGCGCTCAAGCAAGCACGCGTCCCGAATGCCGACCCGCACACGCGCTGCCGCGATGCGATCGCCGCAGCGTTGATCCTGCTCGAATCGGGTGAGGCCATGGATGCATTGCGCTCCGGGCTCGAAGCTCTTGCGAGCGCGCGACGCGACGCAGACCATCGCGGCGAGCACGTCGCGCTCCGCGTGCTCTCGGATTGCCTGCGCGCGCTCGGCCGAGACATAGACGCCGAGCGCGTGGACCGCGCGGCCCAGGCGAGCGCTTCCCCGACCTGAGCCTGTCTGGTTGTCGAGGCCGCCACTCTTTGCTACCAGCGCTGCCGAGGAGCCCTCGCATGCCGATCAAGACCAATCCGGGCAACTTCTTCGAAGACTTCAGCCGCGGCGCCACGCTCACCCATGCCGTGCCGCGCACCATCACGGAGGGAGACTGCGCGCTCTACATCGGGCTCACCGGCGACCGCTACCCACTGCATTGCTCAGCGGAGTACGCGCGCTCGCTCGGTTACCCACGCGAGACCATCAACGACTTGTTGGTGTTCCACATGGTCTTCGGCAAGACGGTGAGCGACGTTTCGCTCAATGCGGTCGCCAACCTCGGCTACGCGGGGCTGCGATTTCTCGCGCCCGTGTACCCCGGAGACACCTTGCGCTCGATTTCGACCGTGCTCGGCAAGAAAGAGAACGCCAACGGGCAGAACGGCATCGTCTGGGTGCGCACCCAGGGCCGCAACCAGCACGGAACCGACGTGCTCGAGTATTGCCGCTGGGTGATGGTCAACAAGCGCGACACGAGCAAGAAGACGCTCGACAACGACCGCCCGGAGCTGCCGGTCGAGGTCCGCCCCGAACAGCTCGTCGTGCCTTCGTCCCTCGATCTGTCGCGCTACGAGAGCTGGCCGTCGGGTGGGCGCTCCTTCTTCGACGACTACGAGCCGCGCGAGCGCATCGATCATTGCGACGGCATGACGATCGAGGAAGCCGAGCACGCGATCGCGACGCGGCTCTACCAGAACACGGCCAAGGTTCACTTCGACGGGTACGCGGCCAAGAGCACGCGGTTCGGCAAGCGGCTGATCTACGGAGGGCACGTCATCAGCCTGGCGCGCGCGTTGTCCTTCAATGGCCTCGAGAACGCGCTCGGCATCCTGGCGATCAACGGGGGCACGCACAGCAATCCGACCTTCGCCGGCGACACCATCTATGCTTTCAGCGAGGTCCTGGCGCGCGCCGCCCTGCCGGGGCGCGCGGACGTGGGCGCCTTGCGCGTCCGACTGTGCGCGGTGAAGAACGCGGACCCCTCCGAGGCGTCGATCCCGATCAAGGTGGAGAAAGACGGCCGCGAGGCCTACCACCCGAGCGTGGTCCTCGACCTCGACCTGTGGCTGCTGATGCC
>JBIOJD010000554.1:0-2293 GCA_044450485.1 Polyangiales bacterium
CGCAGGCGACGTGGAGCGCTCGGTGCTCGACGGAGGCGCCCTGCTCGAGACACACCCGCCGACCTCGCTCGCCGAAGGCCTGGCAGAGACCGTGAAGTGGTTCCGAGGCCGCTCGTCGCCCAAACGCTGACGCGGCTACACACCTGCGGCGAACGCCACGAACGCCAGAGCGCAGACCGCGAGCAAGGGCAGGGTGAGCTGTTTGCGCGCGAGCCAGGCCGCGCCGATCGCGACGACGCCGAGCATGCCCAGCGAATAGAGCACGCTGAAGCGCATGCCCACGGCGCCGCCCAGGTGCGCGCCCCACATCGCGATCACGCTCAGCACGCTCACGATCACGACGGCTTGCACCGTGGCCATGTTGGCAGGTCGATACTTGGGCGCGTCGGTCTCGAGCTCGGCCAGGGACGTGCCGGCGAGCAGGTAGAGGAACGGCACGACGCCTAGCACGTGCAACGGATCTTTGGCTGCGGGCACCGAGAGCACGATCAAGCCGACGCAGGCGGCAAACGCCATCGCGAGCGCGATCACCGCGTGGACGCGCGTGCGTCGCAGCAGGGCCGGCAAGCCGAGCAGCGTCAGAGGAACGAGATGAAAGTGGTCTCGGTAGAGTCGAGACGGGTAGAACCAGAGCGGCTCGGTCGCTTGCGAGACTACTGGTCCGCTCGAGGCGTGCGAGGCGATGGCACCGGGCCAAAGCGGCAGCGGCGAGCCGGGGAACAGGCGCGGCAAGAGCAGGTGCAACAGGCCCGTGGCGGCGAAGCCCGACAGGCCCGCGAGCACGCTGCGACGCAGCGCCAACGGCTCCGGTTGCCGCGCCCGCACCAACGTCGTCTGCACCAGAATGAATGCGCAGCAGGCGAGCCCGTAGGGTAGGGCGATGAAGAGCGCGCCGAGGGAGCCGAGCCCGAGCAGCACGCCGCCGCCGAAGCAGATCGCGAGTCGCCGCGTCGCGGTGCCCATGCTCACGAGCGACAGCCCTGCGGCGCACAGCGCCAACAACGGTGCGTCTCTTCCCGAGGCGGCGCTCTGGGACAGAAACGCCGGTGAGCCGGCGAGCAGCAGCGCGGTGTACAGGCCCGCGCGCTCGGACTCTCGCCACGCCATGGCCGCGCTGAACGCCACCGTGGCCCATGCCCATGGCAATAGCAGCGCACCCGTGGCAGAGCCGAACAAGCTGTAGCCGACTGCGCCGGCCAGCAGCAGCAGCGAGCCGCTGCGGCGCATACCGGCCGAGAGCGGCGCTGGCTCTTCGCGCGCATCGTCGGCCTCTCCCACCCCGAACGCGAGCCGCTCGGGGTCGAACGCGAAGAGCTTCGCGCCCGCGAAGTTGAAGAGCGTTGCGAGCGCGATGCCGCACGCGTTGCTGAGCAGGTAACCGTGACCGCGGTCGAGCCGCGCCACGACCATCAACGTCTCGACCGTGGCCATGCGCACGCCGAGGCCGAGCAAGTTGGCGCCGACGTAGGTCAGGTAGCTGAACAGAAACGGCAAGTCGCGGCCCTTGGCGAAGGTGAAGCGACGGTTGAGCACGTAGTTGGTGGTGACGGCGACCGCGAAGCCGAACATCGCGCAAAGCCGCGTGTCGAGGCCGAAGCGCTCTTTGACCTCCATCACCGTGAGCAGGTCCACGCACAGGCCGATCACGCCGACCACGCAGAACTTGAACAGCTCGAACAACGACGGATAGCGAAACGCATACAGCTTCGCGACGTGCTGCGCGTATTGCATGAACACGCGCAGGCTCTGCTTGCTCTCGCCGAGCTCGCGATCTTCGAACACGATCGGCACTTCGGCCACGCGCGCCGGCGCCGCCTTGACCGCGATCTCGAGCACGATCTTCCAGCCCACCGGGTCGAGCGGCAAGTCCGGCAAGAGCGACTTGCGGACGGCCATCAGCCCGGTCGTCGGGTCGGTCATGCTCGTCAGGCCGAACGTCAGCGCCGCAGCGGCCTTGCTCTTGAGCTGCGAGAACAGCGGCCAGTTGCGCGAGCCTCCACCGCGGATGTTGCGGCTGCCGACCACGATGTCGGCCTTGTCCTCTGCAATCATGCGCGTCATCGTCGGCAGAACACCGACCGGGTGGCTGCCGTCCGCGTCCATCACCACGCACACCGAGCCACGCGCTTGCGCGAAGCCTTGCAGCACGGCGGTCGCGAGACCGCGCTCGTCCGTGCGGCGGATCACGCGGAGCTCGTAACGTTGCGCGAGACGTTCGGCGACGTCCGCCGTCCCGTCGGGCGAGCCGTCGTCCACCACGAGGATTTCGTACGCGATCTGCGCGGCGGAAAGC
>JBIOJD010000555.1:0-2280 GCA_044450485.1 Polyangiales bacterium
ACCGCGAGCGCGTCGGCCCGCTCGTTGAGTGGCACGCCGCTGTGCCCGCGCACGTAGTGGAACTGCACGTCTTTGCGCGCGGCGAGCCGCCCGCGTACGCGCTTGACGAGCTCCACGTTGGCCTTTGCTTTCCAGCCCTTGCTCAGAACGCCGATCGCGTACTGGCTGTCGGTGTAGATACGAACCGGCCTATCGTGGTCGGCGATCTCGTCGAGCGCGAGCTCGATCGCCTGGAGCTCCGCGATGTTGTTGGTCCCTTCGCCCAAGAAGTGGCTCAGCTCTCGCCGTCCCCCGTGGTCCAGCAAGACGATGCCGACACCCGCCGGCCCGGGATTTCCAGAGCACGCGCCATCGGCATAGACCACGATCGCGCCGTCGGGCGCCGGCACTAGGGGCGCATCGCTGCCTCCGCTTCTCGTCGAAGACGGTGCGGCCGCGGGCTCGACCGCCGCGCAAGCGTCGTCCGGCAGCACAGGCGATCCAGCCACGAGCGAGAGATTGCGCTCGCCGGCCCGGTAAGCGCGCGCATCGCTCGGGCGATAGCGGATCTCGACCCGCCCGTCCTGCACCACGAGCTGCCCGTGTTCGTCGCAGCGCGCCAAGACCTCGCTCTGCTTGAAGCGCGCCTTACGCCACGGCACGTCGGCCTCCTTCGGCTCGCGACAATCGCCGCGAGAGCTCCTGCAAAAACCGATCGGCTTCCTCGAGCGACACGCCGGACACCCGCAACCTGTGCGGCCGTCCGAGATCGAGGTCGAGCACGACTCGGCCACGCGCGCCAGGCACGAGCGCCTCGAGCACGAGGTCGAGACCGCTGCCGCCGAGCCAGAGCGAGCCAGCGATCATCCACAATGCGCGGTCGCCGGTGCGCGCCGCGTCGAAGGCGAACACACCGCCGAGCAGCAGCCCCACGGAGAAGAAGAACGCCCCGAGCAAGAAAAAGAGCGACGGATAGCGGGCCGCACGCCGAGCCGAGCGCAAGCGGACGAACGGATGCAGGCGCTCGACGCTGCGCACCAGGCGCCCGAGCAGGAACGTGTTGCCGCGAACGCGAATGGAGTCGGGTTGCAGCTCGACCTCGACCTCGCGCAACAGGCCGAGACCGACGAGCAACGCGCGTACGACGCCCGACGCCAGCGCATATCCGGTCACCCAACGAAGCACGCGCAACACGGGTCCGGGCGGAATGGCGCGCACGCGGCCGCGTAGCACGTGGCTCCGCGCCTCGACGCCCGGCGTTTTGCCGAGCGCGATCGCCGCCAGCGCGCTGCTGTAAGCGTCGCGCGCTTGGGCCTCGATGCGCTCGAGCGCGGTCCGAGCAGCTTTGGTCCGCGCCTCGCCGAGCGCTGCGATGCGCCCGGCGTTGCGACCACGCGTCTCCGGATCGCGCCGGGCATCGTCGCGCAGCACGAGCGCTCCGATCGCGGCGTGCACGTCCCCGGCGAGCTCAGGCTCGAGGGTCTCGTCGAGGAGCGGCAGGACGCGGTACGGTGAGCTGAGCTCGAGCCAGTCGACCTGGCTCGCGAGCTTGTTGCAGAGCGCCGTCCGCTGCTCGGGGCTCGCGCGGACCGCGTCGCCGAAGCCTCGGACGAACAGCGCGGCTGCGAGCGACCACTGCCCGGCCGACTCGGGACCGCGCTCGAGAATCGTGAGCAGATTGCCGAGAGGGCTCTCCGCTTGCTCGCGTCGTACGCCGTGAGCCTCGGCACGGCCCAATACGAACTTCTCTCCGACGAACAAGCCGTGACCTTCGGCCTGCCGACCGATTACGTCGTAGCAGAGCGCGGCAAGCGCATCTGCGTGCTCGAGCGCGCGCGCGACCGACGCCGCTTGGGTGAGCTCGGCGATCGTGATCGAGACCGGCTCGCTCACCGCGGCGCTCCCCGCATACGGGCTCGCGTGGGCCGCCGCAGGCGCAAGCGGGCGACCCTCGGAGAAGAGGGCGTTCGCTGGACCACGGTGGCAGGCGCATGGCCATCGTAGAGCGACGACTCGCGGTAGCGACGCAATGCGTGATCCATGAAGACCTTGACCACGGCCGCGGCGGGCAGCGCGAGCATGACGCCGAGAAAGCCGAACAGCTCGCCTCCGATCATCAGTGCCAGCAGCACGGCGACCGCCGGCAATCCCAGCTTCTCGCCGACGATGCGTGGCGTGATCACGAGCCCCTCGAGGGTTTGCACCGCGCCGTACACCGCGACCACGGCCACCAGCTGCCCCGCGCCGTGAAAGTGCAGCACGGTCATCAGCAGCCCGAGCCCGAGGGCGAGCGCGCCTCCG
>JBIOJD010000556.1:0-2273 GCA_044450485.1 Polyangiales bacterium
CGAGACTGCCCTGCGCATCGGGCATGCGCTCGACGCGCTGGCGAGCCAGCAAGCCGCGCTAGGCGCGCGCCTCGACGCCGCCGAGCTACAGCTCGACCACGCCCTGCTCGAGCTCGAGCCGCAGGTCGTGGCGCTGCTCGCGGCCTCCGAGCAGCTCGAGGCGCCTCCGAGCGCTCACGTGGGGCGCGAGCATCCGGGGTTGCCGAGCGTGGCTCGCGCGTGGGCGAAGGCACAGCGTGCGGTGCTCGCTTGCGAAGCCAGACGTGAAGCGCTCGAGCGCGAGCGCGACGATGTCGGCTTTCAGATCGCTCAGCTCAAGGGCCGTCTCGGCGCGAGCGATGCGGTGTCGGGCGTCGAGCATTCGGAGGCGGTGGACCGCGACGGTGCGATCGACGCCGAGCTGCGCGCCGGGATCTACGCGTTGAGGCTCGATGCCGACCACGTGATGTCACACCTCGCGCAGGTTGCCGGCGCGGGCGCGCACGGCTGACGACGCGGGCTGAGTGCGCTACGCGGCGTTTTCAGAAACCGAGGTCCGCGGGCTTGGCACGCGCCGGTGCCGGTTTGGGCGCCGGGGCTGCGCTCGGAGCCGGCGTCACGACCCGTGTCGGCGCGGCCGCGGCGGTGCTCGGCCGCACGGGCTCTGGCTTTGCGCGTTGAGCCGCAGCGTGCTCGCGCCTGGGCGCAGCCGCAGTCGGCCGCGGCACCGAGCTTTCGGCCGCCGGCGTTGGCTTGGGGATCGTCGCGGCCGTCGGCGTCGCCGGCGCAATCGGTGGTGGAGCCGCAGTCGAGCCGGTGGCGCTGGCTGGAGCGGGCGCAGCAATCGGGGCGATGCTCGGCGCTGCCACAGACGCGGGGTGAACCGCCGGGGGCGGCGCGGCGGCCGCTTCTTTTGCCGGGGAGCGCGATCGACCGAACAGCAATGTCGCCGCCGCAAGCAGCGCCAAGCACCCAACCGCGATCCACAGCGGCAGCGCGCGGCTGTGTCGGCCGGTCGCCCGAACGTGCGATACGGACGCGACCTCTTTGGCCGCCGGAGCGGTCAGCGGCGCAGCGGCGGCCCCGCTCGCCGTGAGGGTGCGCGGCGTGCCCTGCGGCGGCGTGGGTAGCACGGGCTGTGGGCTCCCTGCTTCGGCGAGCGCGACCCGCAGTGCATCCACCATCTCTCGCGCCGACTGAAAGCGCTCGGCGGGCACCCGCTGCGTGGCACGGGCGAACCACGCGTCGAAGCCGGGTGGGACCGCGGCGTGCTCCGAAGGCACGAGGATCGGTTTGGTGCAGATCTGAAGCAACAACGCGCCCAGCGTGTCGCTCTCGAACGGTCGCACGCCCGTCAAGCACTCGAACGCGATCACCGCCATCGCCCAAAGGTCTGTACGGTGGTCTATGGCTTTACTGCCTTCGACCTGCTCCGGGCTCATGTAATAGGGTGTGCCGAGCATGGCTCCGGTGCGCGTACCGGTCGTGACGTCGAAGCTCTTGGTCGTCGCCTTGGCGATGCCGAAGTCGAGCACCTTCGCGATCTCCTCGTCGTCGTTGCGCACGAGGAACACGTTGTCGGGCTTCAGATCGCGGTGCACGATGCCCGCCTCGTGCGCGCGTCCCATCGCCCTCGCCACGTGCGTCATGATGCGTGCGGTGTCAGCCGGGCTCAGCTTGGTCGTGCGCAGCAAGCGATCGGCGAGGCTCTCGCCCTCGAGCAGCTCCATCGCGATGTAGGGCACGCCCTGGTCCACGCCGTGGTCGAGGATCTGGACCACGTGTGGGCTGCGCAGCGACGCAGCCGCTTGCGCTTCGCGCAGGAAGCGCGCCACCGAGTCTTCCGATTGCGCGAGCGCAGGATCAATGAGCTTGATCGCCACCGGCGAGCGCAAGGTCAGGTGCTGCGCCCGCCAGACCGAGCCCATGCCGCCCTGACCGAGCTTGGCTTCGATCCGGTAGCGGCCCGCGATGACCTCGGGCGGCGCAGCGGTGCTTCGGGCGGCGGTCACGACGCTCACGGTAGCCGGACCGCAGTTTGCGCGGCAAGGACGCTCGGGTAGGTTTGCGACCGCTGCGCGTCGCCGCTGTTCCGTGGTGCCTTGTGCCCGCCGTCCCGCACGGGTATCGTGGCCCGCCACCATGCGAGGTCCCATGTGCGTGCGCTCGAGCTACCGCGGCGCCGCGATGCTGGCTGCGTGGCTGCTCGCGAGCACGGCCTTCGGGCAGGCGCCCGACGAATCGACGCTCGCCGCGGCGCGGCAGCTCGGCCAACAGGGCGTGGCGCTCTACGA
>JBIOJD010000557.1:0-2272 GCA_044450485.1 Polyangiales bacterium
CCGAGGCCTTGCGCCTGTCCTCTACCCGTGCTTCGATGTTCCAGAATACGAATCGTCGTTCCGCATCATGGAACAAGCAACCGCCATCGACAAGGCTCTCGACGTGCTGTTCCACGTGCACGCGCAGCACGAGCCCCAGCGCGTGAGCGAGATCGGCCGTGCGCTCGGCTTGCCGAAGAGCAGCGCCCACCGCCTGCTCGCCGCGCTACGACGGCGCGCGCTGGTGGAGCAGGACGAGGCCGGCCGTTATCGCACGGGCGCGGGCTTGCTCGGCCTGGCGCTCGGCGTGCTCGATCGCGAGCCGCTCGTGGCAGCCGCGCGCTCCACGCTCGAGCACCAAGCGGCTTCGCTCGGAGAGACGTTCTTCCTGGTGTCTGCGCGCGGCGGCCGTCTGATCGTGCTCGACAAGGTCGAGGGCACCGGCCTCTTGCGCGTCTCGCCGCAGGTCGGCAGCGCCGTTCCCGCGCACGCGAGCGCGGTGGGCAAGCTGTACTTGGCGCACGCGCCCGAGCTCGTGACGCTGCCGCGTCCGCTGCCGCGCTACACGCCGCACACGATCACCAGCCTGCCCGCGCTGACGAAGCAGGTACAGGCCGTCGCCGCGCAGGGCCACGCGCTCAGCCGCGGCGAGTGGATCGACGGCCTGACGGTGGTCGCCGCTCCGTTGTTCCGCTCGGAGCGCATGCTCGGCGCAGTGTGCGTGGCGCTCGCAGCCAGCGGCAAATCCGGGCTCGACGAGCGACGCGCGATCGCCGGGGCAGAGCAAGCAGCGACCGCCATTTCGGCGCGGCTGGGAGGCGAGCGATGAAAGTCTGGATCGACGGCGAGCTGCAGGATGGCGCGCACGCGCGTGTGCCGGTGAGCGATCACGGGCTCTTGTACGGCGACGGCGTGTTCGAGGGCATGCGCGTCTGTGGCGGGCGCGTGTTCAAGCTGGAGGCGCATCTGCGCCGGCTCGGATACGGCGGTCGAGCGCTGCATTTGGCCTTGCCACCTGTGTCCGAGCTGCGCGAGATCGTGACCCGCACCGTCGCGGCGCACGGCGAGGCGGACGCGTACGTGCGGCTGATCGTGACGCGTGGAGACGGGCCGCTCGGGGTCGATCCCGGGAGTTGCGGGAAGCCGCGGGTCATCTGCATCGTCGACCGCATCGCGCTGTACTCGGACGAGAAACGCAAGCAGGGCTTGTCGCTCGTCACGAGCAGCCTGAGGCGGCCGCCCGCGGACGTGCTCGATCCGCGCATCAAGTCGCTCAACTACTTGAACAACGTGCTCGCCAAAGGCGAAGCGCGGCGGCGCGGCGCGGACGAAGCGCTGTTGCTCAACCAGCAAGGCTTGGTCGCCGAAGCCAGCGTGGCGAACGTGTTCGCCGTGCGCGACGGACGCTTGCTCACGCCACCCACCACCGACGGAGCGCTCGATGGAATCACGCGCGCGAGCGTCCTCGAGCTGGCGGCGCAGCTCGGCATCGCGAGCGAGATTCGCAGCCTCGGCCGTGTCGACTTGTTCGCCGCCGACGAAGTGTTCCTGACCGGGACCGGCGCCGGCATGGTGCGCGTGGCGACGCTCGACGGCGAAGTGATCGGCGGTAAGGAGCCGGGGCTGGTCACCGAGCGTCTGTCGGCGGCGCTGCACGCGCTGCGCTACGCCCACCAAGCGGGCTCAGCGTGACGGGGTCTTCGTGCCCTCGCCGAGCGTGATCATCAGCATCGCGTCGCCCAGCGCGACCTCTTTGCCTTGATCGTTCTTGACCACGGCGCTCGCGTGAGCGACGCGCCGCCCGAGATGCGAGATGCGAGCTTCGCAAGTCGCATATCCGTCAGTGAGCGGCCGAAGGTACTTCACGCGCAGATCGAGCGACGACATCGAGCCCTTGGTGTCGCGCACCTGCTGATACGCGTCGGTCATCAGCATCGCCTGGGTGAAGCCGATGTCGATCAGCGTCGCGAGCACACCGCCGTGCATCACACCGTTGGCGTTGCGCAGCTCGGGCGCGAGCGCGATCCGCGTGGTCGACCACTCGGGCCCGAAGTCCACGAGCTCCACCCCGAGCAGCTTGAAAAAAGGAAAGTCCTCCGCGAACGCACGCAGCTTTTGCTTGAGCTTGTTCTGATCGCCCTCCGCCATGCCGACCACCTCGCGGGCTCAACTCTCTTCGGGTCGAGGAAGATCATCGGGCTCGACCGCTTCGAGCAAAGCGCCCACGAGCCGCTCGTAGGATTGATAGGTCGAGGTGAGCTCGCGGACCTGCGAGGTCAGGCGCTCGACGTCG
>JBIOJD010000558.1:0-2268 GCA_044450485.1 Polyangiales bacterium
CCTGAGCCCCAAGCTGACTCCCACCGAGTGGCGGCGCGCTGCGGTCTCGCTCGCGGCGAGCATCGGCGCGGACGCCGAGACCGGTCTGCGGCGCTGCCGCGAGCTGCTCGCCGACGACGTGCTGCGCAGCGACTCGGGGCTTGCGGGCACGATGGTGTTCGGCTTGGCGCGCGCCGCGGAGCAAGAGCCGGAGGCGGCCGAAGAGCTGCTCAACCAGATCGTACGCATCGGCGGGCTCGAGGGCGCAGAAGCGCTGGTCGAGCTGCGGCGCGAGCGCGTGGGCGACCTCGGCACCTGGGCCGCCCAATACGCGCGCGAAAAGCTCGAGCACTGGATGAGCAGCAGCAAGATCGACGACGACGGCCGCATCGCGTTGTGCGAGACGCTGATCGACGAGCTGTCGCCGCCCACGGAGCGCAAGCCCTCGCTGCGCGACTCGCTCGATGCTGCGCTGATGGCGTTCGCCGAGCGCGATGCGCGTCAGGCATTCTTGCTCGCGCAAGAGATCTTCCAGCAAGCGCAGTCGCGCGTGTCCGATCTGGAACAGACGCAGGATGGCGAGCGAGCGGGCAGACGGCTCGGCTTTCGCGCGATGCGCGACCTCGACGTGGCGCTGCTCGAGACCGCGACGCTCGGCGATCTGTTGACGATCGGCGTCAGTGGAAAAGAAGCGCAGGCCGCGACCGCGCCGCTCGGCGACCTGTTCCAGCGCATGACCTCGTGGCTGCTCAAGAACGAGCAGAAGCCCGTGGCCGAAGGCGGGGCCGTCGATCACTTGACGCTGCGGCTGCGGCGCATGCGAACGATCTTGCACCTGGTCGACGCCGACGGCAGCTATGGCGAAGACCTGACCGGACAGCGACGCGAGCGCAGGGTGCGCGTGGCGCGCGTGTTGCTCGGGCGCGCCCGCGACGATGCGGCTTCACCGCTGCGAAGGATCGTGTGCGCAGCGGTCGCACGCGCGCTCGATGCGCTCGTGCGCGACGAGATTTGCGAGCTGTCGGACGTGCTCGTGGCCGTGGCCGACAACGTGCCGGCCGCGCTCGATCAACGCACGCTCGGCGAAGCCTCCATGATCGTGGACTTCCAACGCTGCGTGACCGCGTACTCGGAGCTGACGCGCGTCACCCAGGGCGCCCAGGCCAGCGGCAAGAAGGCGCGAGCGGCGCTCGATGCGCTGGTCGACGTGGCGCAGAGCCTGCCATGGGCGAGCACGCTGCGCGTGAGCGCGCTGCGCCAGGAGCTGTTGCACTACGCGCGGGCGCTCGAAACCATCGCAGCGCAGCGCTCGCTCGCCGAGATCAGCGAGACCGAGCCGCGCAGCCTGTCCGCGCTCGAAGCCACGGTGTTCGCGATGGCGCAGCTCACGGTCGGCGCACGCAGGCGCCTGATCGCCCGCCAGCAGCGCCCGGTGCCGGCGAGCGGCAGCGCAGTCAGCATGCTGGAGATGACGATCGAACAGCTCAGCAAGAGTCAGCCCATGGACCTCGGCGAGGTGCTCGACTCGGTGCACTCGACGCTGGCGCAGGAGCTGCCCGCGGCGATCGCGGGCGTCGCGCGCGTGGTGCTCGATCGCACGCGCGCCATGCCCGTGCACGCGCTCGCGGATCGCCGCGACAGCTTCGTGCCGCCGGTCCCCAAGGAAGCGCCACTGCCACCGTGGCTGCCGGGTCGGCGGATCATCGGCGGCTTCTACGTGCTGCGCGCGCTCGGTGCAGGCGGCGTGGGCTCGGTCTTCGTGGTCACGCGCGCCGAGGATCGCCAGCGCGAGGACGCCGTTCGCTTTGCGTTGAAGGTCCCGGACTACAGCGCGGAAGCGGCCCGCACGCTGTCCGAGGAGCAGTTCCTGACGCTGTTTCGCGACGAAGCAGGCGCGCTCTTGGCGCTGCCGGGACAGAAGAACCTGGCCACGTTCGTGACTTTCGACGCGGGCGCCAAGCCCAAGCCGATCCTGGTGATGGAGCTGGTCGAGGGCCCGACGCTCGAGCGTGTGATCGAGCGCGACGAGCTGAGCATCGACCGCGCGCTGTCGCTGCTCGACGGCATGGCCGAAGGTCTGCAAACCATGCACCAGGTCGGCATCGGTCACCTCGACGTCAAGCCGAGCAACGTGATCCTGCGCACGCCGCTCGGCACCGAGTCGGGAGTCACGCCGGTGCTCGTCGACTTCGGTCTGGCCGGCCGGCACATCCGACCTGGCTGCGCGACGGGCCCGTATGGTGCGCCCGAGATCTGGGGGCTGGTGCCCGACGGTTGGAGGCCGCGGCC